>DASUTZ010000018.1:0-23721 GCA_036374295.1 Actinomycetota bacterium | reverse complement strand
CGGCCGAGCGGCGCGCGCGCGCCCGCGCGCCCCTGATCACGGGCGGGCTCGACCAGTCCGAGCTCCTCGCACTGCTCGGCCCCGACGGCGGCCGGGGCTGCGACATCCCGTCCGGCCTCCGCGGCACCGGGTCGGGCTTCGAGGGGATCGCCTCCTGGTACGGCTGGGACTTCGCCGGACGGCCCACCGCCAGCGGCGCCATCTTCGACCCCCGGCTCTTCACCGCGGCCCACCGCACCCTGCCCCTCCCCTCGTTCCTCCACGTTCGGCACGGGGGGCGCTGCGCCACCGTCCTCGTGAACGACCGCGGACCCTTCATCGAGGGGCGCGTGCTCGACCTCTCCCAGGCGTCCGCCGAGTACCTCGGGGTCAGCCTGAGCCACGTCGAGGCCGAGATCCTCGTGCCCCGCGGGTAGTCCCAGCGCCGGGCCCCCTCTAGCATGTCGCCCGTGGCGCGGATCCTGGCGATCGACGCCGGCACCAGCGGCGTGAAGGCCCTGATCGTGAACGAGGCGGGCTCCGTCCTGGGCACCGGCTATCGGGAGTTCGCCCAGTCGTTCCCCCGGCCCGGGTGGGTGGAGCACGAGCCCGACGACTGGTGGGCGGCCACCCAGGAGGCCACGCTCGCCGCCCTGCGCGCCGCGGATCTCCGCGCCTCGGACCTCACCGCCCTCGGCATCACGAACCAGCGCGAGACGACGGTGCTCTGGGACCGGGAGACGCTCCACCCGGTCCACCCCGCGATCGTGTGGCAGGACCGGCGGACCGCCCCCATGTGCGCGGAGCTCCTGGACGAGGGCTGGGAGGAGCGGGTGATCGAGCGCACCGGGCTGGTGATCGATCCCTACTTCTCGGGCACCAAGCTGGCCTGGCTGCTCGACCAGGTCGACGGGGCTCGGGAGGCCGCCGAGGCGGGCCGGCTCGCCTTCGGGACGGTGGACGCCTACCTGATCTCCCGGCTCACCGGCGGCCGGGCCCACGTCACCGACCACACGAACGCCTCCCGCACGATGCTCTTCGACATCCTCCGCCTGGACTGGGACCCGGAGCTGCTGGAGCGCCTGCGGATCCCCGAGGCGGTCCTCCCGGAGGTCGGGCCTTCGTCAGGCTCCTTCGGCGAGACCGACCCCGACGCGTTCCTCGGCATCCGCGTCCCGATCGCGGGCGTGGCCGGCGATCAGCAGGCCGCGCTCGTGGGCCAGGCCTGCTTCACGCCCGGCCAGGCGAAGAACACCTACGGCACCGGCTCCTTCGTGCTCCTCAACACGGGGGACCACGCGCCGCGGGCCAAGGGGCTCCTGACGACGATCGCCTACTCCGACGAGGAGGGCGTTCGCTACGCGCTGGAGGGCTCGATCTTCGTCACCGGCGCCGCGATCCAGTGGCTGCGCGACGGGCTGGGGATCATCCGGGCCGCCGCCGAGATCGGCCCTCTCGCCGCCTCCGTCCCGGACACCGAGGGCGTCTACTTCGTCCCGGCCCTCACCGGGCTGGGCGCCCCTTGGTGGGACCCGCACGCGCGGGGGACGATCGTGGGGATCACCCGGGGCACGAACCGAGCGCACCTCGCTCGCGCCGCCGTCGAGTCGATGGCGTTCCAGACGAGGGACGTCGTCGACCGGATGGTGGCCGACTCGGAGGTCGGGCTGAGCCAGCTCAAGGTCGACGGCGGCGCGAGCGTGATGGACCTGCTGTGCCGCTTCCAGGCCGACCTGCTCGGGGTGCCGGTGCGGCGCCCTAAGGTCCAGGAGACGACCTCGCTGGGCGCCGCCTACCTGGCGGGGCTCTCGACCGGCGTCTGGTCCTCGAAGGACGAGGCGGCGAGGGCCTGGGAGCTCGACGCGGAGTTCCTCCCGAGCGGCGAGGACCTCACCGAGCGCTACGACGACTGGCGAAGGGCCGTCGAGCGCTCCCTGGCCTGGGCCCGCGGCTGATCAGGCCGCGCCGGTGCGCGAGTCCTGGTCGACCGTCTCGGTGTCGGGCACGCGGACCGTCCGCTCCTGAGCCGCGAGCTCCTTCTTGACCTTCGCGGCGTACTCGTCCACGTACTCCTGCCCCGAGAGCATCATGATCTCGTACATGATCTCGTCGGTGACCGAACGCAGAACGAAGCGGTCGCGCGGGCGGTCGTAGTAGCGCGCGAAGTCGAGGGGCGGGCCGAAGCGCACCGTCACTCGCCCCCGCAGCCGGGGCATCTTCTTGTCGAGAGGCATGATGTCGACCGTCCCGTCGACCGCGATCGGCACGACGGGGGTCTGCGCCTCCAGGGCCATCCGGGCCACGCCGGTCTTCCCCCGGTACAGCCGGCCGTCGGGGCTCCGGGTCCCCTCCGGGTAGATCCCGATCACGAGGCCCTCCCCCAGCGCCTCCACGCCCGTCCGGATCGCAGCCTCGCTCGCGGAGCCCCCGGTGCGCCGCACGGGGATCACGCGGACGGCCTTCATGAACCAGCGCGTCCTCCACGAGTCGAAGTAGTCCGCTTTCCCCAGGAACACCACGGGGCGCTTCACCAGCAGGGGGATGAAGAGGCTGTCCACGAACGAGAGGTGGTTCGAGGCCAGGATGACCGGCCCCTCGGCGGGGACGTGCTCGAGCCCCACGGCCTTCGGCCTGTAGATCAGCCGGAGGAGCGGGCCGAGCAGCACGTACTTCAGGAACCAGTAGAACATCTCGATCCTCGATCGTCCGGGCGGTCAACTAGACTATAGGCTCCCCCCTGGGCCGACAAGCGATGATGAGGAGGTCGGGCGTGGAAAGTGGATGGGGCGTCCTCGAATGGACGTTCGTGATCGTGGTGGGATCCCTGTCGCTCGCGGCGGGGCTCTTCGGGCTGTACCTCCTGGCCCTCCTCTTCCGGAACACCGGTCTCCGCCGCCGGCCCAACCCGCGCGGTCGGTGACCCGGTGGCGCCCAGGAAGACGATCCTCCTGGTCGAGGACGACGACTCCGTCCGTCAGCTCGTTCGCGTCAGCCTGGAGCTCCACGACTTCGACGTGCTGGAGGCGCGCGGCGGAGCCGAGGGGCTCGAGCTCCTGGAGCGGCACCGACCCGACGCGGTCGTCCTGGACCTGATGATGCCCGGCGTGGGGGGCGAGAGCCTGCTCACCCAGCTCCGGGCCGCGCCTGCGACCCGGGGGACCCCGGTCGTCGTGGTCTCGGGGAAGCCGGAGGTGGGGCACGACGTCCTGGGCCTGGTGGGGCGCGAGAACTTCATCGTGAAGCCCTTCGATCCCGAGGCGCTGATCGACCGCGTGCGGGCCGCCGTGGGATGAGCGCCGAGGTCGTCCCCGGGGCCGAGCCGTTCTCCTTCCCGGGAGGGGACGCGCGGGTGCTCATGCTCCACGGGTTCACCGGCAACCCGTCGAGCCTCAGGCCGTGGGGTGAGGCCCTCGCGGAGAGGGGCTTCACGGTCTGCGGCCCGCGCCTTCCGGGACACGGGACGACATGGCAGGACCTGGCGACCCGGCGTGGGGACGAATGGGTCGCCGCGGCGGATGCGGCGCTGACGAAGCTTCGAGGTGACGGAGGTCGGGTCGTCATCTGCGCCCAGTCCTTCGGCGGCACCATCGCTCTCGATCTGGCGTCCCGTCGTACCGGGGACGTCCGGGGGATCGTGCTCGTGAACCCCTACGTACGGGACCCTCGGCACGTGTGGCTGCCGGTCGTCCGCCCGTTCCTCCGCACCATCAAGGGGATCGGGAACGACATCAAGAAGCCGGGTGGAGACGAGCTGCCCTATCCTCGCGTGCCCCTCCGAGCCGTCTCGGAGGTCGCCGGGATGATGAAGCGGCTCGAAGCGGCGATCCCCTCGATCGTCCAGCCCCTCCTGCTCTTCCACTCCCCCGAGGACCACGTCGTCCCGAGGGGCACGGCGGAATGGCTCCTGGATCGGATCGGCAGCGAGGACAAGGAGCTCGTCCTCCTCCAGGACTCCTACCATGTCGCCGCGCTGGACAACGACGCTCCCACCATCTTCCAGCGGAGCGCCGCGTTCATCGAGCGCGTGACACGCGGCTAGGCAAGCTCCAGATCGACGACGAGCGGCAGGTGGTCGGAGGCCTCCGCCGCGTCGCGGTCGACGAAGGCTCGCGCCACCGTCACCCCCTCGGGGACGAGCAGGTAGTCGATGCGGGCCCGGGGGTCGCGGGCGGGGAAGGTCTCCCCCGGCCCTTGGCCGGCCTGGGCGAACGCGTCCCAGAGGCGCTCGGCCATCCACCTGGCCGCCGGGCCTTCCGGCGGCTCGTTCAGATCGCCGCCCAGGAGTACGGGGGGGCGCAGCTCGGGGAGGATCCTGTCGGTGAGATCCCGGGCGTGCTCGCGGCGCTCCGGATCGGAGAGCCCGAGGTGGACGCTGGCCGCCGTCAGCCGGTACCCGGACCGGCCGATCAGGGACGCGACGACCCCGCGATGCGGCCTGGACCGCCCCGGGAGGCGGATCGTCCGCGTCCTGAGCAGGCGCCAAGGCGGCAGCACGAGTACGGCGTTCGTCACACTCCACCGGAGGCGCCGGAGCCCCGACGCGGCGCGCGCGTCGAGCGCCCGGGCCAGCCGCGCCAGCCTCCATCCGCTCCACCCCACCTCGTTGAGCATGACCAGATCGGGCCGGAGGCGCGCGAGCGCCTCGGCGGCGGCGGCCACGCCCGCCCGGAGCCCGTGGGCGTTCCACACGACGACGCGAAGGTCCATCCGTGGAAGCCTAGCCCGGGCGTCAGGTGGAGACGATCGAGGTGCCGGTGCGGCCCTCGAGCGCGGCCAGGGCATCGTCCAGCGGCCCGATCACGGCCCGCTCTCCCCCGCCCCGGACGAAGTCCACGCACGCCTCGAGCTTGGGACCCATCGAGCCGGCGGGGAGGGAGTCCAGCACCCGCTCCGCGTCGTCCACGGTGAGCCGCTCCAGCAGCCGCTGATCGGGCTCGCCGAACCGCTCGTACAGTCCCTCCACGTCGGTGAGGATCATGAGGACCTGGGCCTCGACCTCGCGGGCCATGATCGCCGACGCGTGGTCCTTGTCCACGACGGCCTCCACCCCCACCAGCCGGGGACCTTCCTCGATCACGGGGACGCCGCCGCCGCCCGTACAGATCACGATCGTCTCCGACTCCGCGAGCTGCCTCGCGATCGGGGCCTCCACGATCGAGTACGGCCTGGGGGAAGGGACCACCCGGCGCCAGCCGCCCTCCCCCACCTCCTTCACGACCCAGCCCCGCTCCTCGGCGAGGCGCGCCGCCTCGGCCTCCTCGTAGAAGGGGCCGATCGGCTTCGTCGGGCCCTGGAACGCGGGGTCGTCCGCGCGGACCCGGGTCAGCGTGAGGAGCGTGGTCACCGGCCGCTCCATCCCCCGCTCGAAGAAGACGTCCCCGATCGTCACCTGGAGGAGGTAGCCGATCTGCCCCTGGCTCATGGCGCCGCACACGTCGAGGGGCATCGGATGGGCCCAGTCCCGGGCGGCCTCGTTCTGCAGGAGGATGCGGCCGACCTGCGGGCCGTTCCCGTGGGTGACGAGGATCTCCCAGCCCGAGGCCGCCACGTCGGCCACCTGCTCGGCCGCGGTGCGCGCGTTGCGGACCATCACCTGGGCCGTGTCCTCCTCCTCGCGCTGGAGGAGCGCGTTGCCGCCCAGGGCGATGACGACGCGAGGCACCTCAGCCCCCGGCCGCGGGGAGCCGCGCGGCGAGGACCTCGGCGATCGTGGGCTGCCCCTCACCCTCCTCCAGCTCGTAGCCCACGCGGACGGAGGGCTTCGAGAACGACGCGATCCGGGAGAGGTCCACGGGAGTGGCCACCATCACGAGGTCGCAGGGGACCGCGTCGATCGTCTCCTCGAGCTCGCGGATCTGCTCGTCCGAGTACCCCATCGCCGGCAGCACGGGGCCCACCGGGTACTTCTCGTAGACCGTCTTCAGGCTGCCGACAGCCCACTCCCGTGGGTCCACGATCTCCGCGGCTCCGTGCTGCCGGGCGGCCACGACGCCGGCGCCGTAGGTCATCTCCCCGTGCGAGAGGGTGGGTCCGTCCTCGATCACGAGAACCCGGGCTCCCTCCACGGCGCCAGGGTCGTCCACGGTCACGGGGCTGTTCGCGCGGATGATCACGGCGTCCGGGTTGAGCTCGCGGGCGGTGGCCTCGACGGCGTCGACGTTCTCGGGCTCCGCCGTGTCCACCTTGTTGATCACGATCACGTCGCCCATGCGGAGGTTCGCCTCGCCGGGGTGATAGCGAGTTTCGTGCCCGGGCCGGTGCGGGTCGGCCACCACGAGGTGGACGTCGGGCCGGTAGAAGGGGAGGTCGTTGTTCCCTCCGTCCCAGATGACGACGTCGGCCTCCTGCTGGACCGCCTCCAGGATCTCCGCGTAGTCCACGCCCGCGTAGACGACAGTGTCGGAGGCGATGTGGGGCTCGTACTCCTCTCGCTCCTCCACGGTGACGTCCGCGGCGTCGAGGTCGTCCATCGTGGCGAAGCGCTGGACGCGCTGGGCGACGATGTCCCCGTACGGCATGGGGTGGCGCACGACGCCCGGCTTGCGGCCCTGGGCCTTCAGGGCCCGGACGACGGCGCGCGTGGTCTGGCTCTTGCCGGCGCCGGTCCGGACCGCGCAGACCGCCACGACCGGCTTCGTCGAGTCCAGCATCGTGGCCTCCGGGCCGAGCAGGGTGAAGGTGGCGCCGGCGGCCAGGACGGCGCTGGCTCGGTGCATCACGTATTCGTGCGAGACGTCGGAGTAGGCGAAGACGACCTCGTCCACGCGCTCCCGCGCGATGAGATCGGCGAGCTCGTCCTCCAGCCGGATCGGGATGCCCTCCGGGTAGCGGTCGCCGGCGAGCTCCGGCGGGTAGCGGCGGTTCTCGATGCCCGGGATCTGCGTCGCGGTGAAGGCGACGACCTCGACCTCCCGGTCCCCGCGGTAGACCACGTTGAAGTTGTGGAAGTCCCGACCCGCGGCCCCCATGATCACGACTCGCTTCGCCATCGATGCTCCTTCCGCCTCGGGCCCGACGGAGACTACGGACCGCCTCGGACCGGTGTCAAAGCTCGGGGAGGACCTCTTCCGCGATCAGCTCACGGCGATCGCGCGGCCCGGCGGCCACCATGATGGCCCACCCCGCCCCCGCCCGCCCCAGCTCGGTCAGGAAGCCCACGAGCTCGGCGGCGGTCCCGCTCCAGGAGGCGTCCTCCATGCCCCGGTCGGCGCGGCGGGCCTTGAGCTCCGCGAGCTCGGCCGCGTCCCGGCCCACGAGGACGATCCCCGCCCAGGTCGCCTCGACCCCGCGATCCCCCGCCCCCTCTCGGAGGAGGCCGGCCTTGCGGGCGAACGTCGGGACGTCCAGGCCCCAGCCGTTCCAGCCGTCCGCATGGCGAGCCGCGATGCGGACGATCGCGTCGGCCAGCCCGCCGATCCAGATCGGCGGGCTGGCCGACGGCGCCAGCGGCCCCTCGAGCGCCCCGTCCCGCCCCTCGAACAGCGCCCGGAGCGTCGTCGCCGTCTCCTCGAGGTGCGCCCGCCGCTCGTCTCGGCCCATCAGCGGGAGCCCGAAGGCCCGGTGCTCGTCGCCGTCGGTCTCGTCCCCGGTCCCAATCCCCAGGATCAGGCGTCCGTCCGAGGCCGCGTCGATCCACGAGGCCTGCTTCGCCAGGATCCCGGGCGGACGGAGCGACGCGCGCGTGACGAGCGTCCCCACCCGGATCCGCTCGGTGACCGCCGCCACCGCCGCGAGCGTCGTGAACGCCTCGAGGGAGGGCCGATCCGAGGAGGCGCCGGGCGGGAAGAAGTGATCGAAGACGAACGCGCCGTCGTACCCGAGCGCCTCAGTCTCGCGCGCCGCGGCCAGCACCTTCTCCGGGTTTCCGGAGAACAGGGGGAGGACGACGCCGGTCTTCATCCGTCCTCCAAGGGCTCGAGCGCCATCGCCGCCGCGCCGATCGCCCCGGCGTCATTCCCCAGGACGGCCTGCAGGATCGGGATCTCGGGTCGGTGATCGGGCGCCTCGACCGCCTCCAGGAAGCGGACCCGGGCCGGGTCGAGGAACGGGGCCCCGATCTCGGCCATCCCCCCTCCCACCACGATGGCCTCGGGGTCGAGGACGTTGGCCAGCCCGGCCAGCCCCTCGCCCAGCCGGCGGCCAACCGTCTCGAGGATCGTTCCCGCGGCTGGATCGCCGGCCGCGGCGGCCGCCACCACGTCGGGGCCGACAGGGGGCCGTCCGCCGGCCGTCCGCGCGATGGGCCCCGCCGGGTCGCCGAGAGCCGCCTCCCGCGCCATGCGCTCCAGCGCCTGCCCGCTCGCCATCTGCTCCCAGCACCCCCTGTTCCCGCAGCCGCACGGCGGCCCGTCCGGCTCCACGATGATGTGCCCGATCTCCGCCGCGAACCCGTGGGCGCCGCGGTAGAGCCTCCCGTTCTGGATCAGCCCGCCCCCGATGCCCGTCCCCACCGTGACCAGGAGGACGTGTCGCAGGCCGCGACCGGCCCCGAACCGGAACTCCCCCCACGCCGCGGCGTTCGCGTCGTTGTCCACCACGCACGGGAGCCCGATCCTCCGCCGGACGAGGTCGCGGAGCGGCACCTCCGTCCACGCGATGTTCGGGGCGGAGCGGAGGACGCCGGTGGTGTGCTCGACCATCCCCGCCGCGCCCAGCCCCACGGCCGCGGCGGGACCCTTGGCCCGGAGCCGCTCCGCCGCGAGGACCACCGTCTCCACCATCGCCTCGACGTCGTCTGCGGGTGACGCCAGCAGCTCCGAGGCCAACACCGATCCCTCGTCCGACATCAGGACGCCCGAGACCTTGCTGCCTCCGACGTCGAGGCCGATCGCCAGAGGCCGCTCGCCCATCCCTCAGAAGCGGAGCAGCGCTCCGACGCCTCCGAGGGCCGCGAGCTCCTCCGCGCCCCCGATCGTCTCCACGCGGCACTTCTGCCGCACGGCGATCTCGACGGCCTCCTCGACGATGTGGTCGGCGGCCTCCGTGTCCGCGCCGCACGCGGCGCACCGGACCTCCGCCAGGGACAGGTGCCCGCAGCGAGCGCACCGCCGGCCGTCCGCCCGGAGGTCGGCGGCCACCACGAGCGTCTCCACGCGGCCCGACTCCAGGGCCTCGAGCGTCCCCGCCAGCCCCGCCACGGCCCGCCCCGTCCCGGCTCTCGCCTCGATCGTGAGGCGCTCGAGCGCCTCGGACTCGCGCCGGGACTCGAGCTCGGCCTCGATCGCGGACACCCGCTCCCGGACCTCGTGGGCCGAGACCGTGATCGGCAGGACGATCCGGTCGAGCACCTTCCGCGCCACGTAGTCGTGGAGCTCGCGCTCCAGCTCGGCGACGAGCTCCTCCGACCCGGCCAGGATCAGGTGATCGAAGGGCCTCCGCTGTGCCGCCCGCAGCGCCACCTGCGCGGTGTGCTTGAGATGGCGCAGGACGTGGTCCTCGATGTGACGCTGGAAGCGGGCCTGCGACCAGCCACCCTGCTCGTGCCGGCCGGGGACGTCGTCGTGGATCTCCTTCAGCTCCTCGACCAGGTCCTGACGGACGTAGAGCAGCTTGGCGTGCTCCCGGTCGGCCACCAGCACGCAGAAGGTCTCGAAGCGCTCGAGCACGCCCTCGAGCGGGATCAGCAGCGGCCGGCTCCCGACGTGGAGCCGGTCCCGGAAGGGGCGCGACACGGGCACGCTCTCCCAGAGGCCGCTCCTCGAGGACGAGAAGACCGCAACACCCCCCACGCGGCTGCGGTCGAGCTCGTCCTCGACGTGGCGGCGGATCGCCTCCATGTCCTCGGCCACGGACCTCCGCTGCTCGCGATCGAGTCCGTCCAGCGACATCCCCTTGAAGAGGTCGCGCATCCGGACGAGGTAGCCGTTCCTGCTCGGATGGCGGCGGCCGTCCACGTCGAGATAGAGGGAGGTCACCGGATGGGCCGGGGACCAGTCGCTGAGCTTCCGCAGCAGTCCTTGGTCGAGGGTTGCCATAGGCGATCCTCCGGTCTCAGTCGACGTCGATGCGCTCCAGCCGCGGGCTCTCGGAGACGGCATCGGCTCGGGCGTTCAGGAAGACGGTGGCCGCCATGATCAGCTCCCGCCCCGCGTTGAGCAGGTGCTCCACCACCTCCGGCTTGGCCTGCCCGGCCAGCGTGAGCATCATCCCCACCGGACAGATCGACACCGGACAGGTCGGGACGTCCGTCCCCTCGTCCCGCGCGGTCTCCTTCTCTGCCATCGGTCCCCCTCCGTCGGTCAGCCGCCGCCGGCGCCGGCGCGGCTCTGCGCTTCCTCCCCGAACGCGATCTCGAGGCGGTCGTCCACGAGCTGGGCGTCTCGGACGTCGAGCCGCTGAAGCGCCTGCGGCAGGATCAGGTTCCGCTTGTGGGAACCTACCCGCACGAACAGCTCCTCCCCCTTCCGATGGATGTCCAGCGACCCCCGGTCCACGAACGGCAGGCGGAGGGTCAGGAGGTATAGGGGGCCCCGCCGGCGGATCCGCATCGGCTCCTCCGTGTAGAGGACGGCGGCCGGGTCCCCCTCCCCGTACACCTCGTTCCCCATGTCCTCCAGGAGGTCCGGGCCCACCATCTCCTGGCCGAACAGCCGCGAGGTCAGGATCGGGATCGGCTGGAACGACTCGTGGATCGTGGCCAGGTGCTCGGCCTGGATGTCCTTCCACTTCCCGAAGTAGGGGTCGTTCACTTCCTCGGGGATGATGCGGTTCGCCACGATCGCGTCCACCCGGTAGCCGAAGAGCGAGAGGTAGGTGTACGTGCGGCGGGCCTCGGCGATCACCATCTTCTCGGGGTTGACCACGAGCCGCACGGACGACCGCTCGGCGTCGCCCAGGATGGCGCGGACCCCCTCGAGGTTGCGGTGTAGCTGCTCGATCGCCCCGAAGATGCGGTCCTCGGCGATCGGCATCGTCGTGAGCCGGGTCAGGATCGGGCGGATCGTCTTCACCACGCGGCGCTCGACGGGGAAGATCCGCTCGATGTACCAGTTCATGACCTCGGGCAGCGACAGGAGGCGGAGCGTCTCTGCGGTCGGGGCGCAGTCGATCACGAGGAGGTCGTAGTCGGCGGCGTCCACGTGCCGCTTCATATCGGTCAGGCTGAAGATCTCGTCCAAACCCGGGATCACCGAGAGCTCCTCGGCCTCGATCGCGTCCACCCCGGCCCAGTTCAGGAACTGGATGATGTACTCCTGGATGTCCCGCCAGTTGGACTCCAGGCGGGCCTGTGCGTTGACCTGCTCGGCCCAGAGGCGGTCCTCGACCTGGAGCGGCGCCTCGCCGATCTCCACGTCGAAGGCGTCGGCCAGGGAGTGGGCGGGGTCGGTGCTGGTGATGAGCGTCCGCTGTCCGGAACGGGCCGCCCGCACGGCGGTGGCGGCGGCGATGGTCGTCTTCCCGACGCCGCCCTTGCCCGTGAACAGCAGGATCCTCATCCGGCGTCCATGGTAGCCGCCGGGAGCGGATGGGGGCGAGCGAGGCTCACCCCTCCTCCACGCGGCGCTTCAGCCCCTCCAGCGCGGTCCTGACGATCCGCTTCTCGCCCTGCTTCCGAAGCAGGGACGGCACGGCCACCGCGAGCTCGACGGCGAGCCGATAGGTGACGTGGGTCCCGTCGTCCGACGCCTCGAGGACGTACTCGCCCGCCACGTCCTTCAGCGCCCCGCCGGCCTCGCGGGTGGTCCACGACATCCCCCCGTCGTCCGGCGCGTACGCGTACTCGAGCGTGTAGCTCGCGTCGAGCCCCATCGCCGACAGCCGGAAGGCCACGGCCGCGGGACGGCCCTCGTCGTCCTCCTCGAGGATCTCCGCCGACTCGACCCCCGCCCACTCGGGATAGGCGTCGAAGTCGACGAGGACCTCCATCACGTCTTCGGGCTCCGCCTCGATCTGGATGTCGCCCTCGGTCCGGTCCCCCATGGCAGGAGTGTCGCACGGATGCGACGCGACCCGCTCAGCCGCCCAGGGTCGGCCCCGTGAAGAAGAGGAAGACGATCGTGACCAGCAGGAGCGCCGAGATCCCGTAGAGGAGGATCCGCGACGAGACGATCGGGTCCTCCCCCTCGGCCGCCCGGCGCGCGTCGATCGCCGAGAGCATGTACAGGGCGCCGGCCGAGGCCATGTACAGCACCACGAGCCCCAGGAGCGGACCGAGGCCTCGGCCGGCGCGGGCGGCCACGATCACGACGATCGTCCCGAGGAGCCAGACGAAGATCAGGATGCGGGCCAGCCCTTCGACCTTGTGGCCCGCGTGGAGATGCCCCAGCCCCGGGAAGATCAGCGACAGCGCGCTGGCCCGCCCAGGGTCGACCTCCGGGGCGCCCCTCTCCTCCTCGAACAGCGACCCGAAGGGCGACCCACAGCGCGCGCAGTTGTGGGCCTCCAGCGGGTTCTCCGCCTCGCACAGGCGGCACACCCAGACGAGCCCGTTCTCCCGCACCTGGAAGGGGCTGGCCTCCGTGGCGGGGCCCGGCTGGAGGGACGGCTCCCACTCGACCGACCGCTCGTCGGCAGGAGGTCCGCCGGGCGAGGTCCCCGCCGGCTCCCCGCCGGCCTCGTCCGAGGGCGCCCCGGGCGCGGGCTCGGCCGTCCGCCCCTCCGTCGAGGCCAGCTCGCCGAGCATCGCCGCGGCCTCCACCGGGTCGACCACCGGGTCGACCGCCGGCTCCTCCGGCTCCCCGAGCCGAGCGAAGCACTGGCCGCACCACTCCGCGTCGGGCGCGTTCAGCCCCCCGCACCGGGGACAGCGCTCGCTCATCCTGACGCCTCCATCCCGGCTATCGTGCCACGGCCCCGCGCCCCCGTCGTGGAAGCCCTCGCACGCTACGCTTGCCCCCGTGTTCCTCCGCGAGAACGAGATCGGGCGGCGGATCGCGCCCTGGGTGGAGCCCGGGATGCGGCTGCTCGACGTGGGCTCCGGCACCGGCCGGATCGCGAGGTGGCTGGCGCGCGAGCGACGGGCCCTCCCCACGACCTCCGATCTCCACGAGTTCGGCAACCGGGTCGGCGATCTGCCGTTCCGGCAGATCACCGACCCGGTTCGCGTCCCGGCCGACGACGACGAGTTCGAGGCCGTCCTGCTGCTCTTCGTCCTCCACCACATGCCCGTGTGGGAGGACCAGATCCGGCTGCTCGCCGACGCGGCACGCGCGGCGAGGCGCCGGCTCATCGTGATCGAGGACACACCGCTGCACCAGGTCGACCGCGCCTTCAACGTGGCCTGGGACTGGCTCCTGAACCTGCGGCACGGCGTCCCCAAGCCCTTCACGTTCCGCGACGTCGAGGGGTGGAGAAGGGTCTTCGCCGGCCTGGGGCTCCACGAGCGCCACGCGGAGACCTATCGTCCCCTCTGGCCCACCCTCGGCACCTACCACCACACGCTCTTCGTGCTCGAGACCTGAGGTCCGAGGGGTCGTTGGTACGATGCCGGACGTGTCCCTCGAGTGGATCGCCGATCCAGGCGTCTTCGAGCTGGACGACTGGGAGCGGCTCCGCGCGGCCGACCCCGAGGCCACCTTCTTCCAGACGCCCCGGTTCCTGAAGATCTATCGGGAACAGCTGGGCGAGGGGACGCCCCTCGTGGGGCTGGTCCGTGAGGACGAGCGGGCGATCGGCCTGTGCCCCTTCGAAATCTCCGGCGGCCTGCTCTCGTTCCTGGGCGGGTTCGAGGTGACCGACTACCTGGGGCCCGTGGGCCGGCCCGAGGACCGGGCCCGAGTGGCCGAGGAGCTGATGACCGGGCTCGCCGCCCGCGAGGACTGGGACCGGGGCGACCTGGAGGGCCTCCCCGACGACGGCATGTGGCTGGGAGCGCTGGCCGACGCCGCGGAAGCGGCCGGGCTGCGGACCGAGATCGGGGACGACGACGTGGCCCCGATGCTCGAGCTCCCCCCGACCTGGGACGAGTACCTGACCGAGCTGAAGCCCAAGCAGCGGCACGAGATCCGCCGCAAGGACCGGCGCTTCCGCGAGCGGTTCGCCGAGGTCCGGCTCCGGGCGTCCAACCACGGCACCCTGGAACGGGACCTCGATCGTTTCGTGGAGATGCACCGGGCCAGCGAGGGGCCGAAGGGGACCTTCATGGAGGAGGCGATGGTGGGCTTCTTCCGCCGCCTCGGACAAGAGCTGCTGCCCACCGGCGTGTTCCGGCTCACCTTCCTCGAGGGGGACGGGGAGGCCGTGGCCGGCCTGGCGTCCTTCCGGTTCGAGGGCGAGATGCTCCTCTACAACTCGGCCTTCGATCCCCGGCACCGCGCCGTCGCGCCCGGGATGGTGCTCGTGGCGGAGACCATCCGGGAGGCGATCGCCGAGGGCTGCGCCCGCCTCGACATGCTGAAGGGGGACCTCGGCTACAAGTACCGGTTCGGGGCGCGGCCCAGGGCCATCCGGCGGCTCCGTCTCGCGCGTCGCTAGCGGGGGGCGATCGCGCTCGCGAACCGCCGGATCACCACGTCCCAGCCCCACTCCCGCTCAGCCCGAGCCCGGCCGGCCTTGCCCAGCCTGCGGGCCTCCGACGGATCCCGGAGGAGGGCCACGAGCGCCTCGGTGACGTCCGCGACGTCGGCCCCGTCCACCACGAAGCCGGTCTCCCCGTCGAGAACCGCCTCGGGCGCGCCGCCCGACCGCCCGGCGATCACGGGACGCGCGCTGGCGGCTGCCTCCAGGTACACGATGCCCAGCCCCTCCACCTCGAAGCCGAAGCGCTCGTCCCGGCAGGGCATGGCGAAGACGTCGCAGGCGGCGTAGTAGGCCGGGAGCTCCTCCTCGGGCACCTCCCCCGCGAAGACCACCGTGCCGTCCACCCTGCTCCGGAGGCGAGCCAGCGCCCCTCGATGCGGTCCGTCCCCCACGAGCATGAGCGCGGCATCGGGGACGTGGCGCAGCACGCGGGGCCATGCCCGAAGCAGCACGTCCTGCCCCTTCCGAGGGACGAGCCGGGAGATGCACGCCACCACCAGGCGGTCGCTCAGCCCGTGTCGCGCTCGCACCTCGAGCCCGCTCACTCCGGGGTGGAAGCGCTCCAGGTCCACCCCCGGGGGGAGCGGCATGCGCGGCACCTGCCACGGGATGGCCCGACGGAGCTTGTGCTGCATGAACCGGCTGACGGTGAAGACCACCCGCGCCTCCGAGAAGGCGCGCCGCATCCGCGAGCGCACCACGGGCATCGCCGCAAGCATGAACTCGAGGCCGTGCGTCAGCATCGCATAGGGCACGCCCGTCGCCGCCTTGACGCCGGGACCCAGCTCGCCCAGCGGGTAGCCGTGGCCGAACAGCACGATCTCGGCTCCGGTCTCGTCGACGAGCGAGAGGACCCGCCGGCGGAGCTCGGGCGTGGGGGCCAGCATCCTCCGGTGGCGCAGCACGGGGAAAGGCTGCGCCTGGTCGAATGCCTCCCACCCCTCCCACGGGGGCGCCAGGACGGTCACCTGATCGGGTGGGAGGTGCCGCACGAGGTCGTGGACGTACCGCTGCGTCCCGCCCACGCGGGGCGGGAAGTCGTTGGTCACGACCAGGATCCGTGGGAGGAGATGCTCAGGGCCGTCGGCGGCGGCGTCCACCTGGTGATTATCCTGCACCCGTGGGACGAGCGACCGACCTGTCCGCCGTGCTCGAGGGGCGCGCGTACGCGCAGCTCCTGGGCTGGCGCGTCATCGAGGTCTCGGGGGCCGACGCCCGAGGGTGGCTCCACGACCTCCTCATGGCCGATCTCGTCTCGCTGAGCACGGCCCGGGCCCGGCGGGCGCTGATGCTCAAGCCGACCGGCCACATCCGGGCCGACCTGACGGTGGCCTCCCGCGGCGACGGCTTCCTCCTCGTCCAGGACCCCCGCCAGCCCACGCCGATCGACCTCCTCCTCACCCCCTACGTGCTCTCCGCCGACGTCCGCCTCGAGGATCGGACCGGCGAGCTCCGGGTTGTGGCCTTCCCGGAGCGTCCGGCCGAGAGTGCGGACGCCTACGCTCCCTCCGCGACCGGCCCGGGCCACGACGTGATCCTCCCCCGCGAGGCGGTCGTCGAAGCGCGGGGGGCGGAGGAGGTCGGACTCGAGGCGATCGAAGCCTGGCGGATCGCGCGGGGCGAGGCGCGCTTCCCGCAGGACCTCGGGGAGCGGTCCCTCCCCAACGAGGCCGGGCTGGAGGCTCTGATCGAGGACGCCGAGAAGGGCTGCTTCCTGGGTCAGGAGGCGGTGGCCAAGACGCGAACGCTGGGGAGGCCACCCTTCGCCGTGATCCGGGCCCGTGCGGACCGGCCCGTGGAGGAGGGGCAGGCGGTCCGGGCCGGCGACGACGACGTGGGCGAGGTCACGAGCGCCGCGGAGGTCGACGGCGGATGGGCCCTCATCGCGCGGGTGCGCTGGTCGAGCCGCGAGGGGGTACTCACCGCGAACGGCCGCGCCATCGAGGTCCGGGGCCTAGCGACCGGCTGACCGCTTCCGCGAGGCCCGACCCCTCGAGCCCTTCTTGGAGGTCGACTTCTTGGTGGGGGGCGCGGGCGCGGCCCTGCTCCCGCCCGAGACCCGCTGGGGCCGGAGGGCCGCGCCCGCGCCCCCCACCCCGTCGCCCTCGGCCGGCGCCCGGTACGCCAGCTCTCCGGCCAGGTCGTTCTCCGGGACCACGGTCCGCGACTGCGGCTCGAACCGCCAGTCGGCCCGCTGCCTCCTCCCCCGGGACTCGTAGGTGAACCGGACCCGCCACTCGCGGTTGTCGGGGCGCCAGGCAGTCCACCCGTCCTCGGCCACCCGCTCGGGGAACCGCACGCCACGATCCCGCAGGTTCTCCACGATCGCCGTCCCGACCGGCACGGCCGACCTCCCCAGCCGGGCCCGCACGACGTAGGACTGCATCAGCTGCGTGACCACCCCAAGCCGCTCCGACTCGATCGGGGCCGCCAACCGGCGCACCCAGTCCACCGGAGCTTCGGCCTGCTTGGCCACCGAACGGATCCCCCGTCCGGATCGCAGGAGGGTCTGAATCTCGGCGGGCGTGAGCTTCGGCTCGGGCATGGGCGGCGCCTTCCTCCGGGGAGCGGCCTCCTTCCTGGGGCGCTCGTCCTTGGAGCCCTCCTCCTTGGAGCGCTCCTCGGCGGGCTTCTCTGCCGTCGCGCGGGCCGGGGCGCGTCGGCGCGCGGGCGTCTTGGGCCCTGGCGCGGCGCGGGACGTCGCCACCGACGTGGGCCGGATGATCGCGTGGACCCCCTCCATGCCGCCGGTGGCGCGCTCGAAGCCGCCGGGAGCCAAGCCGCCCTTTGCCGGTGGCCCCCCGTCGGGCTTGGGGGACCGCTCACGGACCCGGTCCGCCACCTCCCCGGCGCGCTTCTCCGCGGCCTCCGCCTTCGCCTTTGCCTCCTCGGCCCGCCGCCGCGCCTCGGTCGCCCCCTCTTCCGCCCGCTGGGCCCGCTTCTCGGCCTGGGCGGCGCGCTTCTCGGCTTCCCGCGCCCGCTTCTCGGCTTCCCGGGCCGCCCGGGAGGCGGCCTCCAGCCCCTCGCGGGCCCGCTTGGCCTCGGCCTTCGCCTGCTCGGCCCGGGTTCTCTGCTCCTTCAGCTCCTCCTCGGGCGGCTTCTTCCCCCGCTTGGCCAGGCGCTCCGCCTCGACCTCGCGAAGGAGAGCGCGGAGCTTGGGGCTGATGGGGAGCTCCATGCTCCCGAACCTCGCCCCCTTGCCCTGCGCCAGCTGGAGCCGCTTCTTGTCGTCGGACGCGCCGACGAGGTAGATCCGCTTCAAGGCATCCCCTGAACTGGCCGTTCAGGGCATTGTGGCCCCTCACCAGGAGCGGGGCAACGAACTCTCCGGCGGCCTCCCCTCAGCCGGCGTCCTCGAGCGGGTCGATCCTCACCGGCTCGATCAGGCCCGCGTCGGACAGCGCCCGGATCGCCCGGGCCTCCTCCGCGTCCAGCTCGACCGTCCCGTCCACCTCTTCCTCGGCCTCGACCACGACGTCGCCGTCCTCGAGGCGCAAGACGAACTCGACCAGGCAGTCGGCGCAGCGCAGGCTGCCGCGCCGGTAGGGGCATCGCTCGCAATCGATCCGCACGGCGTCTCCTCTCGGTCCGCTGTCGTGGGGGGCCGTTCGAGCACCACGGTACCGGCCCCCTCTGACACGGACGCTCAGCGCAGCGCGGCGAGCTCCTCCTCGCTGAGGCCCACCTCCCGGAGGACTTCTTCGGTGTGCTCCCCGAGGCCGGGCGCCGGCCGAAGGTCCGCCTCCGCCCCTGAGACCCGTAGCGTGGGCCCGGGCCCCACGACCTCGCCCTCCACCTCGGCCAGCCCTCGGTGCCGGACCTGCGGGTTCTCCATCGCCTCCGACATGTCGAGCACCGGACCGACACACGTCTCGAGCTCCGCGAGCCGGTCCACCCACTCGTCCCGAGGCCGCATCCCGAAGATCTCCTCGAGACGACCGGCCAGCCGCTCCTGCTCCGCGGGGTCGAGGTGGCCCTCGAGCAGATCCGGCGCCTCCAGCGCCTCGCACAGGTTCCGCCAGAAGCGCTCCTCCAGCGCAGCCACCGACAGCAGCCCGTCGTCCGCGCACCGGTACACGCGGTAGCAGGCCAGCCCGCCCGTCAGCATCGTCCCTCCGCGGGGCGGCGGGCTCCCGGAGCCCAGCAGCACGGCCATGCCCATCACGCCCCACGACACCGCGGCGTCCAGCATCGATGCGTCCACGAACCGCCCCCTGCCCGTCTGCCGCGCGTCCATCAGCGAGGCCACGACCCCCAGCGCCCCCGCCATCCCCGCCGCGAGATCCGAGGGCTGGACGGGAGGGGGCCACGGGACCCCGTCCGGCGGCCCCGCGGCGTGCAGGACCCCCGCGTAGCCGAGGTAGTTGAGGTCGTGGCCCACCCGGTCGCGGTACGGCCCGTCCTGCCCGAAGCCGCTGATCGAGCACCAGACGAGACGCGGGTTCTCCGCCGAGAGCGCCTCGTAGCCCACACCCAGCCGATCCATCACCCCGGGGCGAAACGACTCGATCAGCGCATCTGCACCCGATGCGAGCCGCCGGAACGCATCCACGCCTTCGGCCCGCTTCAGGTCGAGAGCCACCGAACGCTTCCCCCGGTTCACCGCCCGGTGGATGGCGCTCACCCCGTCCACGAGCGGCTCGAACCAGCGCACGTAGTCTCCCCGGCCCGGCTCCTCGACCTTCACCACGTCCGCCCCCAGATCGGCCAGCAGGAGCGTGCAGTGGTTGCCGGGCAGCAGCCGCGTCAGGTCGAGGATGCGGATCCCCTCGAGCGGCCCGCTCACGTCACCTCCTCCTCCTGGACCTCGGTCGACCCACACCATCGGCACGTCACCGACTCGCGCTCCGAGGCCAGCACCTCCTCGTCCTCGATCTCTAGCTCGCCCGACAGCGCGAAGTGGTAGTACGCCTTCGTCCGCCGCGACTGCACGACGTCGAAGCGCGTGAGGTTGCCGCACGGGATGCAGCGGAATCGCGTCGCCATAGCGGAGGCCATCGTACCGGAGCGATCCCCCGAGCCTGATGGGTCGCGCCGGCGAGGGGTAGGCTCGTGGGCGATGGCCGCCGTGCCCGATCCTCATCCCACATCGAACGGTGACCCACTCATCCGCTCGACCGGGCTGACGAAGACCTACGGGGAGGTGACCGCGGTCCGCGACCTCGACCTCGCGGTCGGGCGCGGCGAGGTCTACGGCTTCCTCGGACCGAACGGCGCGGGGAAGACCACCACCCTTCGGATGCTGCTGGGGCTGATCCATCCCACCTCGGGCTCCGCCGAGGTCCTGGGCCGCCCGCCGGGCGATCCCGAGGGCCTCGTCCGGGTGGGGGCCATGGTCGAGGAGCCGGCCTTCTATCCCTACCTGACCGGCCGCGACAACCTTCGGGTCATCACCCGATACGCGGGGCTCTCCGAGGACGGGATCGACGAGGCCCTCGGGACCGTGGAGCTGCTGCCCCGGGCCGACAGCAAGTTCAAGACCTACTCGCAGGGAATGAAGCAGCGGCTCGGGATCGCGGCCGCGCTCCTCAAGGGTCCCGACCTGCTGATCCTGGACGAGCCCACGAACGGCCTCGATCCCGCCGGGATGGTCGAGATGCGGACGCTGATCCGCCACCTGGGCACCGGCGAGCGCACCGTCCTCCTCTCCAGCCACCTCCTGGCCGAGGTCCAGCAGATCTGCGATCGCGTGGGGGTGATCTCCAAGGGGCGGCTCGTCTTCGAGGGCTCGGTGGACGAGCTGCGGGGACGCGCCGCGGTCGCGATCCGGGCCGAGCCCCTCGACCTGGCCCGACGGCGCGCGGAGGAGGTCCTGGGCCCGGGCCGCGTCGAGGTCCGCGACGGCGAGCTCGTCGTGGACGCCGAACCAGCCGAGGTTCCGGCGCTGAACCGGGAGCTCGTGCTGGCCGACGTGCAGGTGTCCGAGCTGCGGCCCGCGTCCAGGTCCCTGGAGGAGGCCTTCCTCCAGCTCACCGGGGAAGGGGGCGACGACGACGAAGGGTAGCCTCGCCGCCGAGCTCCTGAAGCTGCGGAAGCGGCCCGCGATGTGGGTCCTCGTCGGCATCTACTTCGTGATGGGCCTCTTCTTCGGCTACGTGGTCCCCTACCTCATCTTCAAGACCGGAGGCGGCCCCGAGCTCGAGGGCGTGCCCGTGGAACAGATCCTGAACGAGGCGCTGCCGCACAACCTCGTCCCGAGCGTGGTCGGCGGCTTCCCGCTGTTCGGCGGGGCCATCGCCCTGATCATCGGCGCCCTGGTGGCCAGCAGCGAGTACGGCTGGGGGACGCTCAAGACGATCCTCGTCCAGCGCCCGCGTCGGGTGGAGGTCCTGGCGGGGAAGCTGCTCGCGATCGCCCTCGTCACGCTGGCGATCACCGTCGTCTTCTTTCTCCTGAGCGCCGGGGCGAGCTGGACGATCGCGGTGGCAGAGAACCGGGCCGTCTCGTGGCCCGGGATCGTCGAGCTGCTCCAAGGGGTCGGTGCGGGCTGGCTGATCCTCGGGATGTGGAGCCTGTTCGGGATGACCCTCGGCATCCTGTTCCGGAGCACGGCGCTGGCGATCGGTCTGGGCCTCGTCTGGGCGCTCGTGATCGAGAGCCTCATCAGCGGCTTCGCCAACCTGCTGGAGGTCCTGGCGACGATCCAGCAGTGGCTGCCGGGCGTGAACGCGGGCGCGCTCGCAGCGTCGCTCGGCGCTCGGGCCCAGGATCAGGCGGGGGGCGTTCCCGGAGTGACCACGGTCGCAGACGGGCCCGAGGCCACGGCGCTTCTCATCGCCTACGTGGCGGGGATGGCGCTCCTGTCCACGATCGTCCTCCGCCGTCAGGACATCGCCTGAGCCGCCGTGGGTGAGCTCGACGCGCCGCTCCTCGTCGACTTCCCACTGCGCGGCGAGTGGACCGTCGAACGAACCCCTGCGGACCGCATCCCGAGCCACGGGACCGACGCGTTCGGCCTCCGCTACGCCTACGACTTCATCCGGACGGACCAGAGGCGCGGTCTTCATCCCCATCCTTCGGGAACCGCGCGTTGGATCCTGGTCGGAGGGCGAACCCAAGACTGCTACGGATGGGACCAGCCGGTTCACGCCGCCGCCGGGGGGCAGGTCGTCGAGGCGGTGGACGGCGTGCCGGAGCGCCGATGGATCCACCCCGTGGTCGAGGCGCTGGCGGCCCTGAGGAACACGGTGGCTCTCGTCCGAGGCCGGCTCGACCTCACCCGGCTCGCGGGGAACCACGTGATCGTCGAGTCCAAGAGCGTCTACGCGCTGTACGGCCACCTCGCGCCGGGAAGCGTCACGGTGACCAAAGGTGGGGCGATCCCCGCCGGACACGTCATCGGCCGCGTCGGGCACACCGGGAACTCGACGGCTCCGCACCTGCACTTCCAGCTGATGGACCGGGCCGACGCGCTCACCGCCAGGGGCATCCCTTGCGCCTTCGAGGCTTACCAGGTGCTTCGCGGCGAACGCTGGATGCTGGTGAAGCGCGGCGTGCCGGAGCGGCTGGAGCGCATCCGTCCCGTCCCTCGCGTCAACGAGGGTGCTTGACCTCGAACACGTGTTCGGGTATGGTCTCGTCTGCGCGCGCCCATCCGATCGGATCGGAGGAGGCGTGCGGGTCGTCCAGTCGTCGTTCGAGGACCTCGGGGCTCCCCTCTCCCAGGTCACGTTCTGCTTCGTGGACCTCGAGACGACGGGCGGCTCGCCCGCCGACTCCCGCATCACCGAGATCGGGGCCGTCACCTTCCGGGGCGGTGAGCGCCTCGGATCCTTCCAGACGCTGGTGGACCCGCTGGTTCCCATCCCTCGCTTCATCACGCACCTCACGGGGATCGACGACCTGGAGGTCCGGGGCGCGCCGCCGATCGAGGCCGCGCTCCCCTCGTTCCTCGAGTTCGCCCGAGGGACGGTGCTCGTGGCACACAACGCCTCCTTCGACTATCGGTTCCTCTGCGCGGAGGCCGACCGCCTCGACTACGAGCGGCCGCCCGGGCCGCCCGTCTGCACCGCGAAGCTGGCCCGCCGCGTCCTCCGGAACGAGGTACCGAACGCGAGGCTCGCCACGCTGGCCGACTACTTCCGCACCGTCACCCGCCCCCAGCACCGGGCGCTCGCCGACGCCGAGGCCTGCGCCGAGGTCTTCCACGGCCTCCTCGACCTCGGCGGGCGCCTGGGCATCCTCACGCTCTCGGACCTCCGGGGGGCGATGCGAGCGCGGGGCACGCCGCACTGGCAGAAGGCCTCGATGGCCGACGGCCTCCCGGGCGGCCCGGGCGTGTACCTCTTCCGGAGCAAGGACGGCGAAGTCCTCTACGTCGGCAAGGCCAAGGACGTGCGGGCCCGCGTGCGCTCCTACTTCTACGGGGACGACCGCAAGCGGATCGACGACCTGCTGGCGAGCGCCGAGGAGGTCGAGGCGATCCCCTGCCGGACCGAGGTCGAGGCGCTGGTGCTCGAGGCGAGGCTGATCCGGCAGCACTCCCCTCCTTACAACCGAAGGGGGAAGGCGTGGCGGCGGGCCTGCTACCTCAAGCTGGACCTCGACGAGGCCTGGCCGCGCCTCAAGGTGGTGCGGAAGGTGAGCGGCGACGGCGCGTACCTCGGTCCGTTCGGCAGCAGCAAGCAGGCCACGCTGGCCAAGGAGGCCCTCGAGGAGATCGTCCCGATCCGCCGCTGCACCCGCTCCATGGGGCGCTCCACCCGGTTCTCGCCGTGCGCGCTCGCGGATCTCGGCCGCTGCGTCGCGCCCTGCGACGGCCGGGTCGCCCCCGAGCGCTACGAGGAGCTCGTTCGGTCGCTGCACTCCTTCCTCCTCGCACCGGGCGGGCTCCTCGCGGCGCTCGAGGGGCGGATGGAGGCGCTCGGGGCCCAGGAGCGGTTCGAGGAGGCCGCGCTGGCCCGGGACCGACTGCGGGCGCTCGTGACCGCGTTGGCCAGGTCGAGGATCGAGCGGTGGCTGGTCGAGGCGGGCCGGTTGGAGGTGGAGTCCGAGGAGGGTCTGCGGCTGGCGTTCCGGGAAGGGGCGCTGGTGCGGCGGGGCGACGAACGGGGGTTCACCTTACCCGTGCCGCTCGACGCGGCCCAGGAGGTCCGGGCGACGACCAGCTGGCTGGCGAAGGCCCGGCTTAGGCTGGTCGACGCCGAGGAGGCGCCGCGGGAGCCCGTCGACGGGGGCGCCGCCATCGCCAGGCTTGCTCGGCGTCTCGCCACGGCCTCGCGGTAGAGGCCGCTGGTAGGATTGACCCCGTGGAGCAAGCCGTCATCGTCGAGGGCGCGCGGACCC
>DASUTZ010000017.1:0-4642 GCA_036374295.1 Actinomycetota bacterium | reverse complement strand
GGGGCGGGGGAGGCTCGTAGTACATGTCCAGCGGATCGGTGTGCCGGTGCTCCGTCACAGGTCCTCGACCTCGGTCTCGTGGGGAACCCAGACGCTCCCCTCGCGCGGGGGATCGCGCCGGATCTCGAACGCGCCCTGCCGATCGTGCCAGTCGTAGACCGACTCCAACCGGGGGCTGTGCACGCCTACCGCGAGCCGGTACCGCCCCGACGTGAACGGGACCGTGCTGATGCGGAACGAGACCCGTCGTTTGCCCTCCACGGTACCCAGTGGGAGGCCCGTCCAGTCGGTCCCCGTCTTGAACATCAGCCTGTCGGACCCGTCGTAGATCGCCATCGAGACCACGGGGTCCTGCACGGGGTGCTTCGCCTCGATGTCTACCTGGACGGTGAGAGGGTCCCCCGAGCGGATCCCGTCCCGGTCCGGCCCCACGAGCCGCACGTCCCGGATCTCGACCTCCTTGGTGACGTCCTCACGCACGAACGGCGCGTGAATCGTGAGCATCAGGGTGTGGAAGTCCTTCACGACCTCGTCCACGTCGCCGGCCGCCCGGATGCGGCCGTCGTCGAGCATGATCGCCTGATCGCACACCCGGGCCACGAGGTCCGCGTCGTGGCTGACGATGATCATCGTCCGGCCCTCTTCCTGGAACAGCGCCACGCGGTCCAGGCACTTCCTCTGGAAGGCCTCGTCGCCGACCGCCAGGACCTCGTCCACGAGGAGGATGTCGGGGTTCACGTGGATGGCCACGGCGAAGCCCAGCCGGACGAACATCCCGGACGAGTAGAACTTCACCTGGTTGTCGATGAAACGCTCCAGCTCCGCGAACTCCACGATGCGATCGAAGTACGAGTCGGTCTCGCGCCGCGTGAGCCCCAGGATCGACGCGTTGAGGTAGACGTTCTCGCGCCCTGTGAGCTCGGGGTGGAAGCCCGCGCCGAGCTCGAGCAGGGCGGCGATGCGCCCACGGGTGCGGACCTCCCCCGCCGTCGGGCGGATGATCCCCCCGATGATCTTGAGGAGAGTCGTCTTCCCCGAGCCGTTGGCGCCGATCAGGCCGACCGTAGATCCGGTCGGGATCTCGGCCGAGACGTCGCGGAGCGCCCAGAAGTCCTCGGCTCGCTCCTTCCGACGGAACGAGACCACGCGCTCCTTCAGGCTCGTGGGCCGCTCCCGGTACAGCTTGAACCGCTTGGAGACGCCCCGGACGGAGACCGCCGGCTCCATCAGAGCTCCTCCGCGAAGTCGCCCGACATCCGGAAGAAGATCCGCCACGTGATCGCGATCAGCAGGAGCGACGCGGCGGCCACGAGGCCCAGGCGCCAGTAGTACCAGGTCAGGCCGGCGTCGGGGAGAACGGCCTGGCAGCCGGGGATCTCGGCGAGCCGCGCCGGCAGCGCGTCCTCGACCCCCGAATCGCCGCAGCTCCCGGCCAGCCGGTATCCGTACAGACCCCGCTGGAAGGCAAGGACGATCGGGGCCAGCGGGTTGGCCAGGAAGATGCGCTGGGCCCACACGTCGAGCCGCCCCATCACCACCGAGGCCGAGTACACGATGGGGGTCACCCAGAACCAGGCGAGCAGCGAGAGCTCGACGAGGTGCCGAGTGTCGCGGTAGCGGACGTTCAGCGCGGCGGTGCCCATCACCACGGCCGTCGTGAACAGCAGCAGCACCGCGAGGGCGACCGGGATCAGGAGGAGGTTCCATCCCCAGAAGTCGTACCCGATCACGATCATGAAGAGCAGCAGCACGATGAACTGGTAGGCGAAGTTCACGAGCGAGGCCCCCACCGCCGACAGCGGGAGGACCTCGCGAGGGAAGGCGACCTTTGTCACGAGCGGGGCGTTGTCCACGACGGATGCCGTCCCGGTCTGCAGGGCGTTCGAGTACAGCGAGTAGACGAGGAGGCCGGACAGCAGGAACACGGCGAAGTCCGGGATCCCCGAGGGCAGGAACACGGTGAAGACGACCCAGAAGACGACGAGGTAGAGGAGCGGATTCAGCATCGACCAGAGCACGCCGAGGATCGTGCTCTTGTACTTCACCTTCATCTCCTTGCCGGTGAGGTTGCCGATCACCTCGCGGCGGCCGAGCACCGCGCGGATCCGCTCGAGGAACTTGAAGCGGGGGCTCTCGCTGGTTCGCGTCTGCATGCCGGTCGCGCTCACGACTCGATCCTTCCCAGCAGGTCGCGGAGGGCGTCGTCGAGCGGCGGCATCGGAGCCACGGCGGCGCCGCCGAGCACGAGGCTGCGGAGGGAAGAGTCGCGCGGGCGCGCGGCCGGGCGGCCGAGGTCCGCGTCCTTCTGCTCCACCGGGGTCCCCGGCAGGCCGCCCAGCTCGCGCGCCCGCGCGACCAGGTCGAAGAACGTCGTCCGCTCGGGCCCTCCGAGGTGGACGACCCCGCGCAGCCCGGAGACGGCCAGCGGGAAGAGCCGTTCGGCCAGGTGGGGAGCGTAGGTCGGCGTCCCGTGGAGGTCCACGATCGCCTCCACCTCCTCGCCGCTCGCCAGCCGCCGGACCGCCCCCGTGACGAAGTCTTCGCCGCCCCCAAAGACCCAGGCCGTCCGCACGATCAGGTGGTCGGGGGCGAGGCGCCTCGCCTCCTCCTCCCCAGCCAGCTTGGAGGCCCCGTAGACCGAGATCGGGTTCGGCCGGTCGAACTCGTGGTACGGCTCGCTCTTCGTCCCGTCGAACACATAGTCGGTGGAGAGCGCCACGAGCAGCGCCCCCGTCTCCCTCGCGGCCAGCGCGACGTTCGCCGTCCCCAGCGCGTTCATGCGGTACGCGGCGTCGTGATCGCGTTCGCAGTCGTCCACCTTCGTCTTGGCCGCGAGGTGGAAGATCGCGTCGGGGTCGGCGCCTGCCACCCGCTGCATGACCGCGTGGCGATCCTCGACCGGCAGGTCGGCGTGGGTCAGCCACTCGATCTCGTGGTGGCCCGGGGCCGCCTCGCGCAGGGCCCTGCCCACGCCCCCGCCCGCGCCGGTGACGACGATCTTCACGACGACCCCTCCAGCCGTTCGGGATGCGCGCGGAACCACTCGACGGTTCCCGCGAGGCCCTCGTCGAACGGCACCGCGGGCGTCCAGCCCAGCGCCGCGATGCGCTCCCACAGCATCGAGTAGCGGAGGTCGTGCCCCGGACGGTCCTCCACGAAGGAGACGAGATCCTCAGACGCGCCGGCGAGCCGGCAGATCTCCCGAGCCAGGTCGACGTTGGAGGTCTCATGTCCCCCGCCGACGTTGTAGACGCCACCGGGCTCGCCCTGCTCCACCACGGTCCAGACGGCTCGGGCGAAGTCGGTCACGTGCAGCCACTCCCGACGGTTCGCCCCGTCCCCGTACACGGGCAGCGGCCGGGTGGCCAGGGCCGCTGCGATGAACACCGGGATCGCCTTCTCCCGGTGCTGTCTGGGCCCGTAGGCGTTCGTCCCCCGGAGGATCCGCACGTCCACGCCGAACGTCGCTCGGAACGAACGGCACAGGAGGTCGGCTGCGGCCTTCGTCGCGGCGTACGGGTTGTTGGGGGCGAGCGGGGACTCCTCGGTGAAGGCGCCGTCCTCGATCGAGCCGTAGACCTCGTCGGTGGAAACCTGGATCATGGGGACGCCGGCGTCCCTGCACGCCGTGAGCAAGGTGAGCGTCCCCTGGACGTTCGTCCGCACGAACGGCTCCGCGGCCTCGATGCTTCGATCC
This sequence comes from Actinomycetota bacterium, assembly GCA_036374295.1. GTDB lineage: Bacteria > Actinomycetota > UBA4738 > UBA4738 > CALAEC01 > DASUTW01. The sequence continues at coordinate 945 of DASUTZ010000017.1, read as the reverse complement.
ACGAACGATTCGGCCGCGAAGTGGACGGCGAGGTCGGCGCCGTCGAGCGACTCCCGGACGGCTTCGGGATCGGCCACGTCGCCCACGATCAGCCGCAGGCGCTCGTTCTTCCGATGACCTTCGAGGTTCTCCTTCGTACCCGCGTACGTCAGCGCGTCGAGGACCGTCACCCGACGGCTCGGGTCGGCCATGGCGAGATCCACGAAGTTGGAGCCGATGAACCCGGCTCCTCCCGTGACCAGGATGTTCACTTGAAGACGATGTCCCAGCTGTAGGGGATATCCGGCGTGTTCCACGCCGCCCGGTACTCGTCGGGCGCCTCGTGATTGTACGGCTCCGTCGGGACGTTGAGGACGATCGCCTCCTCCTCCGACACGCACTTCCAGCCGTGGTACACGCCGGGCGGGACCCTCACCAGCTTGGGATCGTGATCGCCGATGAACAGCTCGTCGATCGTGCCCTTCGTCGGGGAGTCGTCGCGGGCGTCGTACATCACGAGCTTCACCATCCCCTTGAGGCAGCAGAAGTTGTCGTCCTGGACTTTGTGGAGATGCCAGGCCTTCACCACGCCCGGGTAGGTCGTGGTCATGTAGACCTGCCCGAACTTCCTGAACCCCTCCTCGTCGGAGCGCAGGATCTCGATCAGCCGTCCGCGCTCATCGGGGATGAAGCGCAGGTCCTTGACCCAGACGCCGTCGATCCGGTCCGCCACGGGCCAGAGTCTACAGGAGGGTCGCTACAGGACCTCGACCTGGGACTGGTCGCCGAGCATGAGGCGGTGGGCGGCCCGGCCGCTCTTCCCCCTCGAGACCTCGACATCCTTGCCCAGCAGCGACTCCGCGATCCCGGGGACGCCGTGGATCCGGCACCGTTCCATCACGATCGAGTCCTCGACCTCGCTCCCGGTGATCTCGCAGCCCGTGTAGATCGAGGCGTAGGGGCCGA
>DASUTZ010000016.1:0-20359 GCA_036374295.1 Actinomycetota bacterium | reverse complement strand
CACGATGCTCGCCGGCCGCATCCGCCACGGCGGCTCGCTGCTCGCGCCTTTCGCCGTGGCCTACGTGGTGGCGGGCGAGGGCGACCTCCCGCCCGAGGCCCGGCTCAGGCTGGACGCGCAGCTCGACCTGCTGCCGGGGGCTCGTGCGGGCGGACTCGTCCTGTACCGGAACACGAGGGCGCTGCCCCTGGCGGGGATCCTCCCCGCCGCCCCGCCCGACGGCGACGTGCGGGCGGTGGACGCCCTCGCGCCTGCGCGGGTCCCGCGGCTGGGGATGGCGCCGTTCCGGCGCGTGGAGCCGAACACGTGGACCGGCGCCCCGGACCTGGAGGAGACCGGCACGGCCTTCGTTTCCAAGGAGTACGAGCCGGCGTGGGTCCTCCGTGCCGAGGACGGGCGGCAGTACGAGCCGTTCCGCGCCTTCGGATGGGCGATCGGCGTGGAGGCGCCGCCCCGATCGGGTCGGTTGACGCTGGATCGTAGAGAGGGGTGGGTCCGAACGGCCGAGGTGGCCGGGCTCCTGGTGGTCTGGGTCGGAGCGCTCTGGATCCTCCGGAGGCGAGGATGAGCCGCCCCTGGGTGGAGCGGCTGCGCCTTCCGGGGGCGCTCCTCGTATCGCTCCTCGTCGTGGCCGGGGGCTTGGCCCTGGAGCGAGGGCTGGGGGCTCGCACCCTGACGCCCGGGGAGGTGCCGTCCGCGGTCTCGGGAGCCTGGTTCTGTCCGCACGGTGGGAGTGGTCGCTGGCGCGTGTGGCTGGTCGTGGCCAACCCGACCCAGGAGCCGGCCCAGATCCGGGCGACCACGTACGGGGGAGAGCGTCCCGAGTCTCAGGTAGCCACCGTCGGCCCCGGGACCCAGCGGTACGTCGAGGTCCCGGCGTCCGACCCGCGGGCCGCGTCGGCCGTCGAATTCTTCGGAGGCCCCGTCGCCGCGGGGATGGTGATCATGCGGAGCACCGGCAGAGGGGAGCCGCTGGGCCGCGCCGCCGAGCCCTGCCTGGCCGAGTCGGCGACCCGCTGGTACCTCCCGGAGGGGACCACCCTCCGGGGCTTCGACCAGCGCGTGGTCGTGATGAACCCCTTCCCGCAGGAGGCGGTGGTCAGCCTGTGGCTTACCGACGAGCGGGAGACGATCAAGCCGGGGGACCTCCAAGGGATCGTGCTGCCAGGCCGCCGGTCCGCCTCGTTCGACCTCGGGGCCTTCGCGCTGGGGAAGGAAACGCTGGCCGTGACCGTGGACGTCGGCCTGGGGAAGGTCGCGGTGGGGGGAGTGGGCTTGAGCGAGACGGGGATCCGGGCTTCGACGGGGGTCACGGCGTCGGCCGGGATGTGGGTGATGCCGGGCGCGCTCGACGACGAGCCGAGCGCCCTGACCGTCCTAGGGACGAGCCGCGCGGAGGCCCCCTTCCGGGCCCGTGTCCAGGGGACGGAAGGACAGCTCGAGGTGATCTCCGAGGCCGTGGTCCCTCCGGGGAAGGCCGAGACTCACGTTGTGCCCGCCCAGGGGGCGGGGCTCGTCGCGGTCGCGGACGGGTCCGAGCTCTTCGTAGCCGGGCGGAGGCTGAACACCCCCGGCGACCTCGCCGGTGTCCCCGCTATCGTGGAGGGGGCGGCGTCGTGGGTCGCGCTCCCCACGACCGCTCCCGCAGGGGGCCCGTCGACCCTCTTCCTCCAGAACACCGGGGAGGAGGTCGCGGACGTCCGGATCGTCCTGGTGACCGCGACGGGTCCGGCGGAAGCTCCGGAGATCGGGCGGATCGCCCTCCGACCGGGGGGCTACCGCCTGGTCGACCTCTCGCAGTTCGTCGGGGACGAGCCCGTGTCGGTGGTGGTGCGGGCCGAGTCGGGGACCGTGATCGCGGGCCAGGCCTCTCGGGACCCCGATGGGTACGCCGTCGCATCCGGCGCCCCACTTGATCTGCCCTGAACGCCCTGTTCGGAAGGGAGGCCGCAGGGTATCATCGCCTCCATGCGAGGCCGACGACACGCCGCTGCGGGACGACGCCTGCTCCGCGTCGTCGTGTTCACGCTGGTCGGTCTCATGGTGCTCGGCGGGGGTGTCGCATACGGCGCGTATCGCTTCGATCGTGCCCAGACCGGGAGGATCCTCCCGGGCGTGACGATCGCCGGCGTCGACGTGGGGGAGATGACGCGCGCCGAGGCGATCGCGGCGGTTGGAGAGGCGATCGAGTCCGATCTCTCCCAGGAGATCGAGGTGCGGGCCCGGGGCCGCTCCTGGCACGTGACGCCGGCCGAGCTCGGAACCAGGGGCGACATCGAGGAGAAGGTGGATCGAGCGCTCGCCGTGGGGGAGGGGATGGCCTGGCACGAACGGGCCTTCGCCAGGATCTTCGACCGTCCGGTACAGGAGGACCTCCGGGTCCGGCTCCGGAGGGACGGCGAGATGATCAAGCGCTTCCTCGGGATCGTGAGCGAGGCCACGTACGTGTCGCCGAACGACGCGTCGTTCGGCATCGAGGAGGGGGAGCTGGTCCTCACCCGACCGAAGATGGGGCGGGAGCTCGACGTCAAGCGCTCCCGTGAGAGGGTGCGATCCGCGCTGCGACAGGGGAAGCCTCTGGTGACGCTCCCGGTCTCCAAGGTCGAGCCGGATGTCACCGCCGACGGCCTCGGGCTCTCGATCGTGGTGCGGATCTCCGAGAATCGCCTGTACCTCTACGACGGGTTCAAGGTGATCAAGCGGTACGACGTCGCCACCGGCACCGGGGGGTACCCCACGCCACAGGGCACCTGGAACATCTGGGACAAGCGAGAGAACCCCGTGTGGGTGAACCCCGCTCCCGACGGCTGGGGCGCCGATCTCCCCGCCGTCATCGGCCCGGGCCCCGGGAACCCGCTCGGCACGCACGCGCTCTACCTGGACGCGCCGGGCATCAGGATTCACGGCACCTACGCCGAGGACACGATCGGGACCTTCGCCTCGCACGGCTGCATCCGCATGCGGATCGAGGAGTCGAAGGAGCTCTTCGGCATGATCCCGATCGGGACCAAGGTGCACATCCTCCCGTAGGAAGTGTGACAGGACCCGATCCAGGGGTTGCATCATCCCCGCCCCCCGGTGTAGTGTGGTGGAGTACTCCGGAGAGACGGGACGGGGCAACCCGGACAGTCGCTTCGGAGTACGCTTTTCCGCGGCAGGGAGCCCTTGGGGCCCCTGCCTCGCTTTTTCCCGACCCCACGATCCCGTGGGGCCGGCGCATCCTGTTCCCGTTCTTAGGTAACGAAACTGTTACCTAATCGCGGATCCTTGTGAACGACATCGATGTGGTTTACCCTCCGCCCATGCGACGCTGCGCCAAGATGCGCTGTGAGGAGGTCGCGGCCGCGTCGGTCGCCGTCCGCTACAGTGACCGCACCGCGATCGTCGAGCCTCTCTCGGCGGAGCGTGACCCCAACCTGCTGGATCTCTGCGAGCCGCACGCCTCGAACCTCACGGCCCCGAGGGGCTGGCGCCTGGTGGATCACCGCCCCGGCGCCCCGGAGCTCCCGAGCCCGGTCCACGCTTCGGCCTGATCAGCGGGTCTTGGGTACACTTCCGTACCCAAGATGCTCGACCACGACCTGATCCGGCGGATCCGCGCGCTGGACGAATACGACCTCCGGCGCCTGATGATCTTCGTTCGCGGGCTGCTCGTGGCCCGCCGGAACGACGACTTCGAGATGGAGGAGCCCGCCCGGGCCGGCAAGGTGACCTACCGACAGGAGCTCGTTCGATGCGGCCGAGAGAGCTGCGGCCGGTGTCCCCACGGGCCCTACTGGTACGCCTACTGGCGGGAGGACGGTCGTCTGCGGTCTCGCTACATCGGGAAGGAGCTTCCCGAGGACCGGCCCCGCTGACGCGGAGCGCGTCCGCGCTGTGGGTCGGGCGGGGGACACGAGGCTGATCCATCGAGGCCCTCTCCGCCCACGCCCGGTGCGCGGTGAAATGACCCCTTCGTGCTATGCAGGGGAAGGCGCCCGGGGGCCGATGGCCTGGGTATGAGCGCGATCAAGAGCAAGGCCCACGCCGCGGCTCCCCTGACCACGTGCCCCGGCTGCGGATCGAGTGAGGTCGTCGTCGTGACGTTCGGGGTCGGTGACTCGCCGATCGTCTTCCGGACCTGCCCTCCATGTGAGGCGAAGTGGTGGGAGCAGGACGGGGACCTGATCGACCGCGAGACCGCCATCCCGCTCGTCACCGCCGCCTGAGAAGGGCCCTCACCGGCGCCTGGGATAGAATCCGCGGCATGGCGCCGCCGGAGATCTTCAAGGCGTACGACATCCGCGGCATCTACCCGGACCAGCTGGACGAGGACACGTCCCGGCGCATCGGTGCGGCGTTCACCGAGTTCACCGCCGCGGAGCGGGTGGTGGTGGGCAGGGACTGCAGGATCTCCTCCCCCGATCTCTCAGGGGCCTTCATCGAGGGGGTCGTCGGGCGCGGGGCCGACGTCGTCGACATCGGTCTTGCCACCACGGACATGCTCTACTTCGCGTCGGGCTCCCTCGATCTTCCCGGAGCGATGTTCACCGCGAGCCACAACCCTCCCGAGTACAACGGGCTGAAGCTGTGTCGGGAGGGGGCGGCGCCGATCGGGGAGGAGACCGGGCTCCGCGAGATCCGCGATCTCGCCGACCGCGACTTGGCTCCCTCGGGTGCCCCGGGCTCGGTCGCGGAGCGGTCGATGCTCGACGCGTACGTCGACCACGTCGTGGGCTTCGTGGACGTGTCGAGGCTCACTCCGCTCACCGTGGTGGCCGACGCGGCCAACGGGATGGCCGGACTCGTCCTCGAGCCAATCTTCGAGCGCCTGCCGGCGAAGCTGATCGGCCTCTACCTCGACCTCGACGGCACGTTCCCCAACCACCCTGCCGATCCCATCCAGCCCGAGAACCAGGAGGACCTACGGAAGGCCGTCGTCGAGCACGGCGCCGACGTGGGGCTCGCCTTCGACGGGGATGCCGACCGGGTCTTCGTCGTGGACGAGGGCGCGAACGGGGTCTCCGGGTCGCTCCTCGTGGCCCTGATCGCCGACAAGATGCTGGAGCGAGAGCCCGGCGCGACGATCCTCTACAACGTGATCTGCTCGTGGGTCGTGCCCGAGGTGATCCGGGCGAGCGGCGGCACCCCGGTCCGCACGCGGGTCGGCCACTCGTTCATCAAGCAGGTCATGGCCGAGACCGGGGCCATCTTCGGCGGGGAGCACTCGGGCCACTACTACTTCCGGGACCACTACCGGGCCGACTCGGGGCTCGTGGCCGCGCTCCTGGTGCTGGAGCAGATGTCCGAGGCGGGCCTCCCGCTCTCGGAGCTGCTGCGGCCGTTCCGCCGCTACCACGCCAGCGGCGAGATCAACTCCGAGGTCGAGGACCAGGACGCCGCGATCGACCGTCTCGCTCAGCGCTACACGGACGGCGAGCAGGACCGGCTCGACGGCCTCACGGTCGAGTACGAGGACTGGTGGTTCAACGCGCGGCCGTCCAACACCGAGCCGCTGCTTCGCCTGAACGTGGAAGCTCGTGACGAGGGGCTCCTCGCGGAGAGGACCGCGGAGCTCCTCGCGAACATCAGAGGGGAGTGAGATGGCGCTGGATCAGGAGCTGCTGGACGTCCTGGCGTGTCCCAACTGCCGGGGCCAGGTCGAGTACCGGGAGGAGGAGGGGTTCATCGTCTGCCTGGGGAAGTGCGGCTACAAGTACCCCGTGCGCGACGACATCCCGGTGATGCTGATCGAGGAGGCGGTGAAGCCCTCGGGGGGCGGCTAGCCGGATGCGATCCCCGATCGACGCTTCCGCCATCGCCGCCGGCGACCCGAGCGGCATGCTCGAGGCGTTCCTGCGGCTCCCCGAGCAGCTCGTCGAGGGGTACGAGGCCGGCCGGGCGGCCGGGCTCTCCTCGGTCGAGCCTCGCTCGCTGATCATCTGCGGCATGGGGGGCTCCGCGGCGGGGGGCGACGTCGTGGCGTCTGCCTTCGCCGACCGGCTCCGGCTCCCGGTGGCCTCGGTGCGCGGCTATTCGGTGCCTGCTTGGTGCGGCCCCGGCGACCTCGTGATGTGCCTCTCGTTCTCCGGGGAGACGGAGGAGACGGTGGCCTGCCTCGAGGAGGCGCGGCGGCGGGGATCCACGGTGACGGCGGTCGCCTCCGGGGGGCGCCTGATCGAGCTGGCCGGGGAGGGCGCCGTCACGATCCCCGCCGCCGCGCCCATGCCTCGGGCGGGACTCGGCCTGCTGGCGGGCGGGGCGCTGGGCGCCCTCGTCGCGATGGGCCTCCTCCCCCAGGCGGACGCGGAGGTGAAGGAGACCGCCGAGACCCTGGCCGAGCTGGCCGGGGAGCTGGCCCCGGGCCGCGACGAGAACGAGGCGATGGACGTGGCCCGCGCGGTCGGGTCACAGCACGTGCCGGTCATCTGGGGATCGGACGGGCTGGCGGAGCCGGCGGCCTTCCGGTGGAAGGCGGCCTTCCACGAGAACGCGAAGATCCCGGCCTTGTCCTCGGCGCTCCCCGAGCTCGACCACCACGAGGTCGCGGGGTGGTCGAAGGGGCGGGGCCACGGCTTCCTGGTGATCGCTCTGCGCCATCCCGGGGAGCACCGGACCGTGGGCCCCAGGCTCGAGGCGACCTTCGAGGCGATCGAGGAGTCGGGGATCGGCTGGCGCGAGGCCCACGCCCGGGGACGCGGCCCGCTCGCGCATTCGCTCTCGCTGATCCTCCTGGGCGACGTGGCGAGCGTCTACCACGCCCTGGCCCGGGGCGTGGATCCCGGGCCGATCGAGGCGATCGATCGGCTGAAGCGGCGCCTGGCCGGGGGGCGAGGATGACGGTCGGCCCCGGCGACGATCTGGCCGAGCGGGGAGCGGAGGCCGTCCGGGCCGTGACCGACCTCCGCCCGCAGGTGGCGGTGATCGCGGGATCGGGCCTGGGCGACGCGCTGGACGCGATCGAGCCCGATGCCGAGCTCGCCTTCTCGGACCTGCCGGGCTTCCCCCTGCCTTCTGTGCCCGGACACGCCGGCCGCCTGGTCGTCGGCACGCTGGCGGAGGTCCCCGTCGCCGGGTTCCTGGGGAGGGTGCACTTCTACGAGGGGCACCCGATGCCGCTCGTCACCCTGCCCGCTCGGCTCGCGGCCGCGCTCGGTGCGGGCACGCTCGTCGTGACCGCCTCCACCGGCGGGCTCGATCCCGACCTGGAGCCTGGCTCGCTCGTCATCGCCTCGGACCACCTGAACCTCCTGGGCGAGAACCCCCTCCGGGGCTGGCGCGACGAGGAGGGTCGGCCGGTGTTCGTGGACCTGACGCGGGTGTACCCTCCGGGGCTTGCGGAGGCCGCCGAGCGGGCCGCCCGCGAGGTGGGGCTCCCGTTCGCCAGGGGTGTGTACGCTGCGATGCCGGGCCCCACCTACGAGACGCCGTCGGAGGCCGAGATGCTGCGGCGGCTGGGCGGCGACGTCGTCGGGATGTCGGTGGTTCCCGAGGCGTGCGCCGCGGCGGCGCTGGGGATGCGGTGCCTGGGCCTCTTCTGCGTCACGAACCGCGTGGGGGTCCACGTGAGCCACGAGGAGGTGACGCGGGTGGCGGCGAGGTTCGCCGACGGCCTGCGCGAGCTGCTGCGGCGGGTCCTGCCCGCCCTGGGAGAGGAGTGAGCCGTGTGTGACGTCAAGGATCCCGGTCTCGCCGAGATGGGCCGGGAGCGCATCGAGTGGGCCGGACGCGAGATGCGCGTCCTCGGCCTCATCGGGGAGCGCTTCGAGAAGGAGCGTCCCCTGGACGGACTCCGCGTCGCCGCCTGTCTCCACATCACGACGGAGACGGCGAACCTCCTGCGGACGCTGCGAGGGGGCGGGGCCGAGGTGGCGGCCTGCGCCTCGAACCCCCTCTCGACGCAGGACGACGTGGCCGCGGCCCTCTGCGACGAGGGCATCGCCACGTTCGCCATCCGGGGCGAGGACAACGACGCCTACTACGCGCACATCAGGGCGGTCCTCGACACGAGGCCCCACGTCACGATGGACGACGGCGCCGACCTCGTGAACGTCCTCCACGAGGAGCGGGCGGGGCAGGCAGGTGAGGTGCGGGCGGGGACCGAGGAGACCACCACCGGCGTGATCCGCCTCCGGGCCATGGCCAAGGCGGGAGCCCTCCGCTACCCGATCGTCGCCGTGAACGACGCGATGACGAAGCACCTCTTCGACAACCGGTTCGGGACGGGGCAGTCGACGATCGACGCGATCATGCGGGCCACGAACTTCCTGTTGGCGGGCCGCACGGTGGTCGTCTGCGGCTACGGGATGTGCGGCCGAGGGGTCGCCTCCCGGGCCCGGGGCATGGGCGCGCAGATCGTGGTGACCGAGGTCTCCCCCCTCGCCGCGCTGGAGGCCGCGATGGAGGGCTATCGCGTGATGCCGATGCGCGAGGCCGCTCGGGTGGGGGACGTCTTCGTCACGGTCACGGGTGACACGAGCGTGATCCGCGAGGAGCACCTCCAGGCGATGAAGGACGGCGCGGTCCTGGCCAACGCCGGGCACTTCGACGTCGAGATCGACAAGGAGGCGCTCTCGAGGCTCGGTGGAGAGCCGCGGCGCCTGCGAGGGTCGGTGGACGAGTACACGATGCCCGACGGGCGGCGCATCGCCCTCCTGGCGGAGGGGCGACTGGTGAACCTGGGGGCCGCGGAGGGTCATCCGGCGGCCGTGATGGACATGTCGTTCGCCAACCAGGCCCTGGTCGTGGAGTGGCTGGCGGGGCGCGAGGGCCTCGAGCCCGAGGTCCTGACGGTGCCGGACGAGATCGACACCGAGGTCGCCGCCCTGAAGCTCCGGGCAATGGGGATCGAGATCGACGAGCTCACCCCCGAGCAGGAGCGCTACCTCGGTTCGTGGGAGATGGGGACCTGAGCGGGGTCAGCGTCGACGCGGTGTTCGAGCGGTTCCCCGCCTCGGTGCGGGGCGCCGTGGTCGTGCGCGGGGTCGACCCCGACCCGCATCAGGTCCGCCTGACCGAGGCGGTGGTGGTGGAGGTCGGCCCCTCTCGCGCCGTCCGGAACCTCGAGCTGGGCCAGGTCACCGTCGACGTGGCCCCGCGCGACCGCGTGATGATCCCGTTCGAGGTTCCGTTCTCCGACCTGGAGCCCGGCTGGTACACGGTCCAGGCCGAGGTGGACGTGGACGGGCAGGAGAGCGAGCGGGGCCCGCGAGAGGCCGAGCGCCGGTTCTGCGTGGCCTGGCCCAGCGAGGCCGTGCGGCGGGGGAGCGTCGAGGCCGGGATCCGCATCAAGGTGCCGGGGAGCCGTGGAGCCGCGATCGACCGGCTCGTCTTCCGGGCGGACTCGGCGGCCGTCCACTGGCGGCACGCGGCGGCCGAGAAGCCCGGATTCCGGGAGTTCGGCGACCTGAAGGTGACGGCGGGGCGTCGCCGGCTCCACGTCCTGGACGACGAGTACGAGTGGAGCACGGGGTCGCGGACCACGACGATCTACCCAGTGATGCGGGGAGACGAGGAGCTCACCCTCGAGCTGGATCGGCGTCACCGCCAGGGGAAACCGATCCAGCGAGGCCCCTGGTCCGCCACCCTCTCGCTCCCCTGAGCTTTCGCGTCGGACCCCCTCGCTAGGCTGGGCCGGTGCTCGACGCGATCTTCCCTCCGAGGTGCCTGGGCTGCTCGCGGCGAAGGGTCCTGCTCTGCGAGCGGTGCGTGGAGGATGTGGGGGTGATCGTGCCCCCGCTGTGCGAGCGGTGCGGGCGGCCCTGGGCGGCGCCGGTGGAGGTGTGCGCCGACTGCCCTCCCGGGGGGATCGACCTGGCCCGCAGCCCGTTCCTGTACGAGGGGCCGATCGCGGCGGCGATCCGCGGCATGAAGTTCGGGGGGTGGCGAGCCCTGGCGCCGCGGCTCGCCGCCGCGATCGGCGCTGTGCTGCCCGAGACGGAGACCGACGCCGTCTGCTGGGTCCCGCTGTCGGCCCGCCGCCGGCGCCGCCGGGGGTTCGACCAGGCCGAGGTGCTGGGCCGCCGTGTCGCGCGCCTCCTCGGCCTCCCCGCGATCGCGGCCCTCCGGAGGCGGCGCGACACGGCGGCCCAGGCCCGGCTCGGCGGCGCCGAGCGGCGGGCCGCCCTCGTGGGCGCGTTCCGGGCCCGACGCCGGGTTCCCCGCTCGGTCCTCCTGGTGGACGACGTGCTCACCACCGGAGCCACCGCCTCCGCCTGCGCCGCGGCCCTGCGGGAGGGAGGGACCGAGCGGGTGGTGGTGGCCACCGCGGCGAGGTCGGTCCGGGGCCCCTTCCCCGCCGGGACCTTCGGCGGTTCTCGGGGGGCCGCTCCTCGGCTATGATGGCGCGAGATGGAACCCGTGTCCGGGTCTGTGGTTGCCCGGGGATGTTCCCCGGTAGTCGATGCCAGCCGTAGGCGAAACGACCCACGTAAGGCAACCCTTGGTTGCTGAGCATGGTGCGGCTTAGATGTAAGTCCTGCCCCGGTACGCCGGGAGAAGGTGCTAAGCCGTCCTCAGGGCGGCGAACCCCTCAGCAGGCGAGTGTGGGGGCAAAGACCAGGTCAGCCGGGCGCGGGTTCCATCTCGTCCGTCTCCCCTGAGACGGGGGCCCGCTGAGGAGGGATGCCATGGACGTCGTGGTGAAGGCGACGAAGGGGCGCGTCCCCGCCCGCGCCCGTCAGGTCGTGGAGCGGAAGGCGGCGAGGCTCGCGCGCCACGACTGGAGGGTTCGGCGCGTGGAGGTGAACGTGATCCAGGAGGCGAACCCGAGGGTGAGCGCCGGGCACCGGGTGGAGGGGTCGGCCTGGACCGACCGGCGCTCCTTCCACGCCAGCGGCGCCGGGGAGACCCTCGAGGTCGCGGTGGAGCAGGTCGTCTCGCGCCTGGATCGCCAGCTCGCGGGACACGCCGGGAAGCGGCGCAGGAAACTGATCGAAGGAGCGAATCGGGTAAAATCCCGCCAGGTCCCGGAGCCCCCCGAGGTGATGGATGTCGAAGAAGGCCGCTGAGAAGGCGGACGGCGATGCGCTGAAGGTCCTCATCGTCGACGACCACGCGCTGTTCCGCCGCGGCATCCAGATGGTCCTCGAGCAGGAGGAGGGGATCGAGGTCGTTGGCGAGGCCACCGACGGCCAGGAGGCCGTCGAGAAGGCCGAAGAGCTCATGCCGGACGTCGTCCTGATGGACGTCCGCATGCCCAAGCGCACCGGGATCGAGGCCACCTCCGCGATCAAGGAGGCGATCCCGCACGCCAAGATCCTGATGCTCACCGTGAGCGACGAGGAGGAGGACCTCTACGAGGCCATCAAGGCCGGCGCCAGCGGCTACCTCCTGAAGGAGATCTCGACCGAGGACGTGGCCGACGCCATCCGCTCGGTGTGGACCGGGCAGTCGCGCATCTCTCCGGCCATGGCGTCGAAGCTCCTCAACGAGTTCCAGGCGATGTCGAAGCGGGCCGAGGAGCGGGAGAGCGTCCACACGCCTCGGCTCACCGATCGCGAGATGGAGGTCCTCCGTCTCGTGGCCAAGGGGATGAACAACCGCGACATCGCCAAGGAGCTGTTCATCTCCGAGAACACCGTGAAGAACCACGTTCGCAACATCCTGGAGAAGCTCCAGCTGCACTCCAGGATGGAGGCCGTGGTGTACGCGGTGCGCGAGAAGCTGCTCGAGATCAAGTAGGCTCGGCCGCGCTCGAGGGGGAGGATCCGGGTTGGCCGTCGTTCGAGACGATCGCGTGGGCGCGGTTCGGCGCGCCACGCTGCTCCTGGCCGGCGCCCAGATGGCGCTGTGGGCCGGGAACGGCGCGTACGCGGCGTTCGGGCCGCTGTCGATCGAGGAGCTCACCGGCCGCGAGGGCACCGCGGCCCAGCTCTTCGGCGTCTACGCTCTCGCGGCGGCTGCGAGCGCGCTCGTGACGGGGAGGGTCATGGACCGCCTGGGCCGGAAGCCCGGCCTCCTCGGGGGCTACGTGCTCAACGCGGTGGCGGGCCTGCTGGCCTTCGCCGCGGTCCGGGCCGGCTCGCCTCCGCTCCTCTACGCGGCCGGGGGCCTGCTCGGGGCCGGCACGGCCGCGGCGCTCCTGGGGAGGGCCGCGGTGGCCGACATGTACCCGCCGGAGCGCCGCGGCCGTGCCGTGGGGCTCCTCCTCGTCGCCGGCACCTTCGGCGCCATCGGCGGCCCCCTGCTGGCCGGGGCGATCCACACGCTCGCCTCCTCGGCCGGGGTGGCGGATCCGCTCGCCTTCCCGTGGCTGCTCGTCCCCGTCGTGGCGCTGGGGGCCGCGGGGCTCGTCGCGGCGATCCGCCCGGACCCTCGGGAGCTCGCCGCCCCGGGGCCCGTGCCGACCGCCGCTCCGCGCAGCCCCCGCGAGATCCTCCGTCTCCGCCCGGCGGCCACGGCCGTCGTGGCGATCGGGATCGCCCACGCCGTCATGGTGACGTTCATGGCCCAGCTCCCGTCCTCGATCCACCGTCACGGCGCGAGCGAGGTGACCGTCTCGATCGTCGTCAGCCTCCATCTCGCGGGGATGTTCGCGTTCTCGCCCGCCTTCGGGGCGCTGATCGACCGCTGGGGCCGGCGCGCGGGCCTCCTCGTCGGGGCCGCGCTCAGCGCCTCGGGCGTGCTGCTGGGCGTGGTGTTCACCCGGCCCATCGGTGCGGGGACCGGGCTCGTCCTGATCGGGATGGGGTGGTCGGCCTCCTATCTGGGGTCGACGGCGGCCGTGAGCGACATGGCCACGCCCTGGGAGCGGGGAAGCGCGCTCGGGGTGACCGACCTGGTCGCCTCGCTGGCGTCGGGCGTGGGCGCGATCGCGGGGGCGAGCCTGCTCCGGGCCGCGGGCCTCCCGGCTCTCGGGGGCGCCGGCCTGGCCCTCCTCGGGCTCGTCGTCGTCCTGCTCGTGCCGCTCCGCGAGCCGAGCCCGGGACGCTGGGAGCCGCGCGTGGCGAGCCCGACCGTATAATCGGAAGCCAGTCCGCAGGGAGGATCCTCAGGGTGGTCTTCAGCAAGGTCCAGCAGATCGGGGAGAAGCGCGAGCACAAGCGGCTCTCTCATTGGGTCGAGCTCGTCTCCTCGTACGAGCCCGAGATGGAGGACCTCACCGACGACCAGCTCCGGGGCAAGACCGACGAGTTCCGGGCGCGCCTGAAGGAGGGCGAGACGCTCGACGACCTCCTCCCCGAGGCTTTCGCCGCCGTCCGGGAGGCCGCCCGCCGCACGATCGGCCAGCGCCACTACGACGTCCAGGTCATGGGGGCCACCGTCCTCCACCAGGGGAAGATCGCCGAGATGAAGACAGGCGAGGGGAAGACCCTCGTGTCCACGATGCCGATCTACCTCAACGCGCTGGCGGGCGACGGCGTGCACGTCGTCACCGTCAACGACTACCTGGCCAAGCGCGACTCCGAGTGGATGGGGCCGATCTACCGCGCGCTGGGGATCTCGGTGGGGCTGATCCAGTCGCAGATGCGGCCCGAGGAGCGGCGTCCCAACTACGCGGCCGACGTCACCTACGGCACGAACAACGAGTTCGGCTTCGACTACCTCCGGGACAACATGGCCATGCGGCGCGAGGACATGGTCCAGCGCGGCCACCACTTCGCGATCATCGACGAGGTGGACTCGATCCTGATCGACGAGGCCAGGACCCCCCTCATCATCAGCGGCCCGGTCCAGGACTCCGCGAAGTGGTACCAGACCTTCGCCCGCATCGCCCCGAGGCTCAAGCGCGATCAGGACTACGAGATCGACGAGACGAAGAGGACGGTGGCGGTGTCGGAGGACGGCGTGGCCCGCGTCGAGGACTACCTCGGGATCGAGAACCTCTACGAGCACGTCAACACGCCGCTCGTCCACCACCTCCAGAACGCGATCCGGGCCAAGGAGCTCTACAAGCGGGACGTGGACTACATCGTCCAGGACGGCGAGGTGCTGATCGTGGACGAGTTCACCGGGCGGGTCCTCCACGGACGCCGCTACTCCGAGGGCCTCCACCAGGCGATCGAGGCCAAGGAGGGCGTCCGCATCAAGGAGGAGAACCAGACCCTCGCCACGATCACGATCCAGAACTACTTCCGGATGTACGAGAAGCTCGGGGGGATGACCGGGACGGCCAAGACCCAGGCCGCCGAGTTCGAGCAGGTCTACAAGCTCCCCGTCGTCACGATCCCCACGAACCGCGACATGATCAGGCGCGACGAGGACGACCTCATCTTCAAGACCGAGGACGCGAAGTGGAACGCGCTGATCGAGGACATCGTCGAGCGGAACGGGGAGGGTCAGCCGATCCTCGTGGGCACGGTCTCGATCGAGAAGTCGGAGCACGTCTCGAAGCTGCTCCAGCGGCGGGGCGTGACCCACAACGTCCTCAACGCCAAGCAGCACGAGAAGGAGGCGATGATCATCGCCCAGGCGGGCCAGAAGGGCGCCGTCACGGTCGCCACGAACATGGCCGGCCGGGGCGTGGACATCATGCTCGGGGGAAACCCCGAGTACCTCGCCCGCCAGGACATGGCGGCCAAGGGTTGGGACAACGACCGGTACCTCCTCTTCGAGATGGACCCGCAGGAGCGGAAGGCCTACGAGGAGGAGTACGGGCCGCTGTACGAGCGTCACAAGCAGACGACCGACGCCGAGCACGAGGTGGTGGTGGACCTCGGCGGCCTCTACGTCCTCGGCACCGAGCGCCACGAGTCACGCCGGATCGACAACCAGCTGCGGGGACGCTCGGGGCGTCAGGGCGATCCCGGCGAGTCCCGCTTCTACCTCTCGCTCGGGGACGATCTGATGCGGCTGTTCGCCTCGGACCGCATCGGCTCGATCATGAACCGCCTGAACTGGCCGGAGGACGAGCCCATCACGGCCAGGATGGTGACGCGCGCCATCGAGAGCGCCCAGCGCCAGGTCGAGGGGGTCAACTTCGAGCGACGGAAGAACGTCCTGAAGTACGACGAGGTGATGAACACCCAGCGGAAGATCGTCTACGCAGACCGGCGCCGCATCCTGGAGGGCGAGAGCCTCCAGGACCGCGCGCTGGATATGGTGGGCGAGGTGATCCAGGGGGTGGTCGCCGAGTATGTGAGCCCCGAGGTCTTCGCCGAGGACTGGGATCTCGAGGGGCTGCTGACCCAGATCCACCTCACCTACCCGAGCGATCTGACGATCGCGGATCTCAAGCCGATCGAAGATCCTCTCGAGCTGTCCGAGAAGGTGCTCCAGGAGGCCCTCGAGGCCTACGAGAAGCGGGAGGCCGAGCTGGGCGAGGAGACGATGCGCGAGCTGGAGCGGATGGTGTTCCTCAACATCATCGACAACCTCTGGCGGGAGCACCTCCAGGAGATGGACTACCTCCAGGAAGGGATCGGGCTGCGCGCCTACGGCCAGCGCGACCCCCTCGTCGAGTACCAGAACGAGGCCCACGCGATGTTCGAGGCGATGAAGGCCTCGATGGTCGAGGAGTTCGTCCGCTACATCTACCGCGTCGAGGTGGTGCGGGAGGACGAGCCCTCGCGCCCGCGCCCGCAGCGGATGGTGGCTCAGCACGGCGACCGGCAGGAGGCGGCCTCTCCGGGCGCCGGCACCTCCGGAAAGGTCCCCCGGAACGCCCCGTGTCCCTGCGGCAGCGGCAAGAAGTACAAGAAGTGCCACGGCGCCGCCTGAGCACGCGGCGAGGAGCTAGCGTTCGGCCGTGATGCCGAGGGATCGGAGCTCGCGCAGGACGTCGAGGGTGGCGCCGGGGTCCCCCTCCCGGGGGGCGGGGTCCCTCCGGCGGCCCCTCCGCTCGCCGCGCCGACGGTCGCCCTTCCGCCGCTCCACCTGGGGCCAGGTGCCGCCGTCGCCGTTCGAGGCGCTTCCGTCGCCGGACCCCGGGAAGCGCTTCCGGTAGTCGTCCACAGTGATGAGGACGCCGACCGGGCGACGACCGGCGCGGAGGATGATCGGCTCGCCGTCGCGCTGCAGGGCCTCCAATGCGTCGTGCAGACGATCGCGGGCCGCGGACCGGGACTTGCGCCTCATAAACCCAGTATCGGGCGCCCCTGACCAGCTCCCTATAGTCAATCAGAGCCATTTCCCGATCGGCGGCATCGGCTACCATTCGGAGCGCCATGAGCGAGCACGCGGAGCGCATCCGGGGCCTTTCCGAGCGCCTCTCGAGCGCGAAGGAGTACCTTTGACCTGCACGCCAAGCGCGCGGAGATGGCCGAGCTGGAGCAGCTGCTCTCCGACCCCTCCCTCTGGGACGACCATGCCCGCGCCCAGCAGCTGACGACCAGGCTCGCTCGTCTCCGCGACGACGTCGAACGCTACGAGCGTCTCGCCGAGCGGCTCGAGGAGGCCGAGGTGCTGGACCAGCTCCTCGACGAGCAGGCGGACCCGGACACCGAGCGGGAGCTGAAGGAGCACCTCGAGGCGCTCGCGTCCGACGTGGACCGCCTCGAGCTGGCCGTCCTCCTCTCCGGCGAGTTCGACGACGCCGACGCGATCGCGACGCTCCACGCCGGGGCCGGCGGCACCGAGTCCCAAGATTGGGCCGAGATGCTGCTCCGGATGTATCTGCGGTGGGCCGAGCGGCAGGGCTTCGAGGTCGAGCTGGACGAGGTCAACCCGGGGGAGGAGGCTGGGATCAAGTCCGCGACGTTCACCGTGAAGGGCAGGAACGCCTACGGGACCCTGTCGGCGGAGCGTGGGGTCCACCGCCTGGTGCGGATCTCGCCCTACGACGCGTCGAGCCGCCGACACACCTCGTTCGCCAGCCTCGACGTGGTGCCGGTGATCGAGGAGGACGCCGAGATCGAGATCGACCCGAACGACCTTCGGATCGATACGTACCGGTCGAGCGGGGCCGGGGGCCAGCACGTCAACGTCACGGACTCGGCCGTGCGGATCACCCACCTCCCCACGGGGATCACGGCCGCGTGCCAGAACGAGCGCTCCCAGATGCAGAACCGGGCGGTGGCCATGCGGATCCTCAAGGCTCGTCTGGCCGAGCTCGCTCGTCGGGAGCGCGAGGAGAGGATCGAGAACCTCCGGGGCGAGCGGCGCGAGATCCAGTTCGGGTCGCAGATCCGCTCCTACGTCCTTCATCCCTACCGCCTGGTGAAGGACCACCGCACGAACCTGGAGGTGGGGAACGTGGACGCTGTGCTGGACGGCGACCTCGATCGGCTGATCGAGGTCGAGCTGAGGCGGCGCGCCGCCGACGGCGGCGAAGGCTAGACGGCCGCCCCGCCCTCCGCGACGGGCTCGCGGTCGGCGGCGCGCCGCCGCCTGGACATCGCCAGGAGCGCCGCCCCGATCGCGCCGGCCACGATCGAGGCCGCGAGGATACCCACCTTGGCGGCGGCCAGGATCTCGGGATCGGTGAACGCGAGCGAGGCGATGAAGAGCGAGACGGTGAAGCCTATCCCAGCCACGGCGGACACGGCCGTGACCTGGGTCCACCCAGAGCCCGAGGGCAGCCGGGCCAAGCCGAGGCGCACCGCTCCCCACGAGAACAGCGTGATCCCCAGGATCTTCCCGGCCACGAGCCCGAGGATCACCCCCAGCGTCACCCGGCTCGTCGCCGCCTCGCCGATCGCTCCGCCGCCCAGCTCGACGCCGGCGTTGGCCAGCGCGAACAGCGGGATGATCACGTAGCTCGTCCATGGGTGGAGGGCGTGCTCGATCCGGGCCAGTGGGGAGACCGCCTCGCGGGAGAGCCTCGCCAGCCCCAACCAATGGTGGGCGTCCTCGTCGGCGTGCTCCACGGTGTCCGCGGTCCTGTCGGCGACGCGGCGCGCCCGCTCGCTCACCGGGCCCGGCATCTGGAACGGCATGGCCGGCGTGAGGAGTCCCAGCGCGACCCCCGCGATCGTGGCGTGCACCCCCGAGAGGTACACGGCGAGCCACGTGCCCACGCCGAGGATCAGGTACACGGCCGTGAATCGCACGTACACACGCTGTGCCGCCGCGATCAGGACGAGGAACCCGGCCGCTAAGGCCAGCCAGGCCCAGGAGATCCCCGAGCTGTAGAAGATCGCGATCACCAGGATCGCTCCGATGTCGTCCACGATCGCCAGCGAGAGCAGGAAGACCCTGAGACTGGAGGGGAGCCCCCTGCCGAGGAGGGCCAGGACGCCGACGGCGAACGCGATGTCGGTGGCCATCGGGATCCCCCAGCCGTGGACCCCGGGTCCCCCCGCGTTCAGCGCGAGGTAGAAGGCGGCCGGCACGATCATCCCTCCGAGCGCGGCGACCGTGGGGAACGCCGCCGTCTTGGGGTCGCGGAGCTCGCCCACCACCAGCTCTCGCTTGATCTCCAGCCCCACCACGAAGAAGAAGAGCGCCATCAGGCCGTCGTTGATCCAGTGCTGAAGGTCGTCACTCAGCTCCCAGGAGCCGAGCCGAAGGATCAGGTCCGTGTGCCAGACGCTCTCGTAGGAGCCGGGCCAGAGGTTGGCCCAGAGCAGGGCGGCCCCCGCGGCGAGGAGGAGGAGGACGCCGCCGGCCTCCTCCGTGTCGAGGAAGGACTGCAGGGGCCGAACCACCAGGCGGGGGAGGCGCCGGTCCGAGCGCGACCAGGGGACCCTGAGTCGCTCGGTCCCCTCGTCGGTCCCGTGGTCGGTCGAGGCGTCGGTGCGGTCGGTCATCGAGGCTCGATGCAGCGTTGATAGACTACCGATGAATCCTCCCCCGACGCAGGAGCCGCGATGGAAGCCGACACCCGTGAGGACCTGATCGCCCGCCTGGAGGAGGCCGCCAGGGACCTCCGGATCACCGACATCGAGATGCTGGCCGAGGCCGGCTCCGGCCACCCGGGCGGGACCCTCTCCGCCGCCGAGATGGTGGCAGCGCTGTTCTTCCACAAGCTACGCGTCCGCCCCGAGGAGCCCGAGTGGCCCGACCGCGACCGCTTCGTGCTGTCGAAGGGGCACTGCATCCCGATCGTCTACGCGGCCATGGCCAAGCTGGGGTTCTTCGAGGAGAAGGAGCTGATGACGCTCCGCAAGCTCGGCACGCGCCTCCAGGGCCACCCCGACCGCCGGCTCCTCCCGGGGATCGAGGCCTCCACGGGGTCGCTGGGCCAGGGGCTCTCCACCGCCGCTGGGATGGCGCTGGCCGCGAAGCTCGACGGGGCCGACTGGCGGGTTTACTGCATGATGGGCGACGGTGAGATCCAGGCCGGCCAGATGTGGGAGGCGGCGATGTTCGCCCCCCGGCACGGGATCGACACCCTCACCGCGATCCTCGACCACAACCAGGTCCAGCAGACGGGGAAGGTGGCCGAGACGATGCCGATCGAGCCGATCGTGGCTAAGTGGACCGCGTTCAACTGGCACGTCCGGGAGATCGACGGGCACGACATGGCCCAGGTCCTCGACGCGCTGGACGAGGCCGAGATGGTGACGGGGAAGCCGACGATCATCGTCTCGCACACTGTGAAGGGCAAGGGGGTCTCCTGGATGGAGCTGGACCCCTCCTGGCACGGGAAGGCTCCGAGCGCCGAGGAGGCCGAGCGGGCGATCGCCGAGCTGCGGGGGGAGGGATCCTGATGGGGGCGGCCACCAGGGACGCCTTCGGCGAGACGATCGTCCGCGTGGGCGAGGACCCTCGCATCGTCGTGCTGACCGGAGACCTCAAGGACTCCACGCGAACCGAAGCCTTCGAGGAGGCCTACCCCGAGCGGTTCATCGAGTGCGGCATCGCCGAGCGGAACATGATCGGGGTCGCGGCCGGCCTCGCGCTCTCGGGGAAGATCCCGTGGGCGGCCTCGTTCTCCACCTTCGTGGCCGGCCGGTTCGAGACCGTGCGGGTGTCCGTGGCCTTCCAGGAGGCGAACGTGCGAATCGTGGGCACCCACGTCGGGATCGGCGTGGGCGAGGACGGCTACTCGCAGATGGCCTTCGAGGACGTCGCGCTGATGCGGACCCTGCCGAACATGACGATCATCCAGCCGGCCGACGCCGCAGAGACCCACGCCGCCGTCGAGTACCTCGTTGAGTACGAGGGCCCGGCGTTCCTCCGTCTGACCCGACAGGGCGTGGACGACGTCCACGGGGAGGGCTACCGGTTCGAGCCCGGGCGGATCGAGCGGCTGCGGGACGGCGACGACGTCGCGCTGATCGCCAGCGGCGCCACCGTGGCCGAGGCTCTCCGGTCCGCCGACCTCCTGTCCGAGGACGGGATCTCGTCTCGGGTCCTCAACGTGCACACGATCAAGCCCCTGGACGAGGAGGCCGTGCTGGAAGCCGCCGCGGACTGCCGGGCGCTCATCACGGTCGAGGACGGCAGCGCGGTCGGCGGCCTGGGAGGCGCGGTGGCCGAGACGGTGGCCACCCAGGGCGGCCAAGCCCCCCTCCGCATAATCGGTCACCGGACGTTCGGCGAGTCGGGCTCACCC
>DASUTZ010000015.1:0-22385 GCA_036374295.1 Actinomycetota bacterium | reverse complement strand
GCTCGAGGAGTGGCTCGATGTCCGAACAGGTCGGGAACTGCGCCTTCGGGCACCGAGGATGGAACCGGCACCCCGACGGGGGGTCGATCGGGGACGGCACGTCCCCCTCGATCACGATGCGTCGCCTCTGCTCCGCCGCCTTCGGGTCCGGGATCGGGATCGCCGAGAGCAGCGCGCCCGTGTACGGGTGCTTGGGGTTGCGGTACAGGGTCTCGCCCGGCGCGATCTCGACGATCTTCCCCAGGTACATCACCGCGACCCTGTCGCTCATGTGCTTCACAACCGAGAGGTCGTGGGCGATGAAGAGGTAGGTGAGGTTGAACTCCTCCTGGAGGTCCTCCAGGAGGTTGAGGATCTGAGCCTGGATCGAGACGTCGAGGGCCGAGACGGGCTCGTCCGCCACGATCAGACGCGGCCGGAGAGCGAGGGCGCGGGCCACGCCGATCCGCTGGCGCTGGCCGCCCGAGAACTCGTGCGGGTAGCGGTTGTAGTGCTCGGGGTTGAGGCCGACGAGCTCCATCAGGATCTGCACTTCGCGCTTGATCCCGGCCTTGGGCGTGGTGCCGTGGACCCGGAACGGCTCGCCGATGATCGAGCCCACGGTCTTCCGGGGGTTGAGCGAGGCGAAGGGGTCCTGGAAGATCATCTGCATCTCGCCGCGGAGCTCCCGCATCCGGCGGCGCCCGTACCTGGTGATGTCCTGCCCGTCGTAGAAGACCTGTCCCTCGGTGGCCTCGAGGAGCTTCATGACGAGCCGGGCCGTGGTGGACTTGCCGCAGCCGGTCTCGCCCACCAGGCCGACCGTCTCGCCGGGATAGACCTCGAGGTCGATCCCGTCCACCGCGTGGACGGCGCCCACCTTTCGCTGGAAGAGGACGCCACGCGTGATCGGGAAGTGCTTCTTCAGGCCGACCACCTTGACCAGCGGCGTCCGGGAGGAGTCGGGCTCGGGGGCCATGGGAGCCTGCGGCGCGGGGATCGCCCCGGTCACGTGAGGGCCACCTCCTCCTGGAATATGCGCTCCTTCTCCGTGAGCGGCAGGTGGCAGGCCGAGCGGTGCGAGCCCGAGTCGTCGGCGAGTAGCTGGGGCACCTCGACCTTGCAGACGTCCATGACGTAGGGGCACCTCGGGTGGAACGGGCAGCCCGGCGGGACCTGGATCAGCGAGGGCGGGAGACCGGGGATGGGCCGGAGGCGGTCGCTGCGGAGCTGGTCGAGGCGGGTGATCGATCCCAGCAGCCCCCACGTGTAGGGGTGGTGCGCGTCGTAGTAGATGTCCTGGCGCGTCCCGTACTCGGCGGGCTTGCCTGCGTACATCACCATGATGTTGTCGCAGTGCTCGGCGACGACCCCGAGGTCGTGCGTGATGATCACGACGGCCGCGCCGAACTCCTCCTTGAGGCGGTCGATCAGGTCGAGGATCTGCGCCTGCACGGTCACGTCGAGCGCGGTCGTGGGCTCGTCGGCGATCAGGAGGTCGGGGTTGAGCGCGAGCGCCATGGCGATCATGGCTCGCTGGCGCATCCCTCCCGAGTACTCGTGCGGATACTGGCGCGCCCGCTCCTCGGGGCGGGGGATGCCCACGCGGCGGAGCATCTCGACGGACTGGTCCATGGCCTCCCGCTTCGAGATCTTCTCGTGCGTGAGGATGGCCTCGACGATCTGCTTCCCCACTTTGTAGTAGGGGTGGAGCGAGGTCATGGGGTCCTGGAAGATCATGCTGGCCTGGCTCCCCCTGAACTCGCGGAGCTCATCCTCAGGGGTCTGGAGGAGATCCTTCCCCCGGAAGAGGATCTGCCCCGAGATCTCGGCCTCCCGGCGGCTGACAAGGCCCAGGACCGTCAGGAACGTAACGCTCTTCCCCGAGCCGGACTCCCCCACCACGCCGAGCGTCTCCCCCGGCTGCACCGTGAACGAGACGCCGTCCACGGCCTTCACCAGCCCGTCCTCGGTCGGGAAGTGGACCCTGAGATCCTTCACCTCGAGCAGCGGCTCAGCCACCCGTTCCCCTCTCTCGATCGTCCGTCACGGAGACTACGTATACCTCACGCGGGGGTCTAGGAAGGCGTACACGATGTCCACGACGAGGTTGGCCACCACGATGAAGAACGCGGCGAGGACCGTCACGCCCATGACCGCGGGGATGTCGTTGGTCAGGAGGGAGCGGATGGCGTACTGCCCGATCCCCGGGAGATTGAAAACGGTTTCTGTGATGATGGCCCCGCCCAGCAGGATGCCCATGTCCATGCCGAACATCGTGACGACGGGGGTGAGCGCGGAGCGGAGCCCGTGGCGAAGGATCACCCTTCGCTCGGAGAGCCCCTTGGCCCGCGCCGTCCGGATGTAGTCCTCCCCCATCGTCTCGATGAGGTTCCCGCGGACCATCCGGGCGTAGAACGCGGCGAAGGAGAGTGAGATCACCACCCAGGGCATGATGAACCGCCCGGCCAGCACGTTCTCCACGAGGGTCTGGCCCTGCTCCAGCCCGCTCCCGGGCAGGATCCCTAACCGGAACCAGAAGATGTAGAGGAACACGAAGCCCAGCCAGAAGACCGGGGCGGACACCCCGAAGAGGGCGAAGATCATCCCGGAGCGGTCCACGAGCGACCGGGGACGCACGGCCGACACGATGCCGACGGGAAGACCGATCAGCACCCAGACCACGGCCCCGCCCAGCGCCAGCGTGATGGTCACGGGGAGCCGGCGGTAGATCTCCTCCTTCACCGGCACGAAGTTCACGTAGGAGTAGTAGCTGTCGCGGTTCAGGAAGAGCCCCGCGTCGGGGTCGGCGGTGAGGACGGACTGCGGGGGCCATGGGATCAGCCCCTTGGCCAGGGACCAGTACTGCACGAACACCGATCGGTTCAGGCCAAGCTGCTCCCGCACCTGCTGGATCTGCTGGGCGGTGGCACGCCGGCCGGCGAACCGGCGTGCGGGATCACCGGGCGGGAGCTTGACGAAGATCAGGAAGGTGAGGACCGAGATGATGAACAGGACGAGGACGAGGAACAGCGTCCGACGGATCAGGTATCGGCCCACGTCACCCCCCCTGCAGCCATCGCATGGAGCGAGGGGCCGCCCCGGAGGGCGGCCCCTCGCGCTCCATCGAGCCTAGCTCTCGGCGCCACCACCCGCGAGGGCGATGTGGTCGAGGGCCGGCAGCCCGGCGAACTGGTCGAAGGTGTAGTTCTCCACACGCTCCGACACCGTCCGCACGTAGTTGTCGAACAGGTACGGCACCCACGGCACGACGTTCTCCATGAGCTCCTGGTCGAGCTCGGCCCAGCACTGGAACCGCGCGTCGTCGGTGGCCGCCTCGCACTCGTCGATCTTGTCGTCGACGCTCGGGGCCTCGGTCACGTCGTATCCGAAGCCCTCCAGCTGCTCCGCGGTCGCGCCGACGAGCGAGTAGTTGCAGCAGGCGTCCGGACCGATCGAGGCCGCGCCGAACAGGGGCTCCCCGAAGGTGGTCCCGTCGAGGTAGTCCTTGCCCCACCCGGGCGCGAGCCCCAGCGCGGTCTGCGTGTTGGGGTCGTTCACCCGGTCGTACATCGTGCCCCGCTCGAACTGCCGGATGTCCAGCGTGAGCCCCAGGGGCTCGAAGTTCTGCTGGATCAGCGCGGCCTGGTCCGGGTAGGGATCGGCCTCATCCGTGTTCGTGGGGATGTTCTCGCACACCGGGTCGTCGCAGACCCCGTCCCCGTCCGTGTCGTACTGCGACTGGGCCATCTCGGCCTGCGCGGCCTCGATGTCCCCCTGCCCGTTCGGCGTCTCGTACGGGTCGTAGTCCACCAGCAGGTTGTTCTGGAGGCTGTCGACCATGATGTGCCCGGCGAGCTCCCCCACCAGAGGACCGCCGCGGATCCGGCGCATCGAGTCCTTGTCGAGGGCCAGGTTGATGGCCTTCCGGACGTGGATGTCGTCGAACGGCGGCATCGCCAGGTTGATGGTCAGGTACCGCACCGCGTCCGAGGGGTTCACGAAGAGCTGATCCTCGAGCTGCGGGTCGGTCTGGTACTTGCGGACCTGCTCGGGGGGCGCCACGCCGTCGAACTGCATGTCGAGCTCGCCCGAGTCCACCTTGTTGGCGTTGTCCTCCTCGGTGCCGCCGATCGTGATCTCGATGCGATCCACGTTGGCGGGGCGCAGGTCGTCGATCTCGTTCGACCACGACGGGTTCCGAACGAAGGTGATCGACTGGCCGGGGACGTACCCCGAGACCGGCTCCTGCTGGTTCGGAGCCGCCGAGAAGTCCAGGTTCTCGCTGCCCTCGAACATGTAGGGGCCCGAGGCCACGAGGAACCGGCCGTAGTCCTGGACGTGGCCGTCGGCCGCGCCCTCGGGGATCGGGGCCGTGGCCGGCATGGCCATCCGGTACCCGAAGTCGCCCGCGGGGTCGGTCAGCGTGACCTCGAGGGTGTGGTCATCGACGACGTTCAGCCCGGAGATGCTGTCCGCCTCCCCGGCCGAGAAGTCGTCGAACCCCTCGATGACCGAGTAGTAGAAGGCATAGCCCCCCGCCGAGGCGTCGGGATCCGCCAGACGCTCCAGCGCCCGGACGAAGTCCTGGGCCACGATCTCGGTGTCGTCGAAGGGCGGTGCGTAGTTCACGCCCTCACGGATCGAGAAGGTCCAGGTGAGCCCGTCATCGGAGACCTCCGGCATCGCCGTCGCCAGGTCCGGCTGGATCTCGGTCCCGCCCTCCTCGGTCGACATGCCGTTGTAGGACATGAGCGTCCGGAGCAGACAGCACCGGTAGAACTCCCACGTCACCGAGTAGTACTCCTTCTGCGGATCGAAAGCGGAGATCACGTCCGACAGGAGGTTCAGCTGAAGCGTCCCTCCCTTCTGGACCTCCTCTTCCTGTTGGTCATCCTCGCCGGTCCCGCCGGTGTCCCCGCCGCCACACGCCGCGGCGGCCAGCGCGACCACTCCGGCGAGGGCGATGAGCTTGAGGTGCTTCCTACTCACATCGTCCCCCTCTCTCTTCGTACCCTTCACTGCTCGTTCGTCCGCTCAGCGCTCCTCCTTCCTTCATCCCGCCAGGGAGGCCTCGGCCTCGGCGCTCGCCTCCTGGGCAGCCTGTCGCTTGCTCTTCTTCCTCCTCACGCTCGACATCTTGGGGTCGAGAGCGTCCCGCAGCCCGTCCCCGACGAGGTTGAACGCGAGCGTCGTCAGGAACAGGAACACGCCGGGGAACACCATCATCCACCAGGCGAACGTGAAGTTGGAGCCGCCTTCGGCGAGCATGCGTCCCCAAGACGGAGTCGTCGGAGGCACGCCCACGCCGAGGAACGAGAGCGCGGCCTCGAACAGGATGTTGTTCGGGATGATCAGCGTGGTGTAGACGATGATGGGGGCCACGACGTTCGGCAGCACCTCCCGGAAGATGATGCGTCGATCGCTCGAGCCCATGGACCTCGCCGCCTCGACGAACTCCTTCTCCCGCAGGGAGAGGACCTGGCCGCGGACGATCCGAGCGATGTAGGGCCAGCTGAACAAGCCGATGATGAGGGCCACGAGCCTCCACCCCGGTTTAAGGAAGCCCCACAGGCCGCCCAGACAGCCCTCCGCCGTGCCGCACGCCGCCACGAGCCCCAGCGCCAGGAGCAGCACCGGCATGGCCAGCACGATGTCGATCAGGCGCGAGACCGTCGTGTCGACCTTGCCCCGGTAGAAGCCGGCGAAGAGGCCGCCCACGACCCCGATCACCAGGGAGATCGCGGTCGCCAGCAGCGCGACGGAGAGCGAGGTCTGCGCGCCGTAGAGAACCCTCACGAAGAGGTCGCGGCCCGCGGTGTCGGCCCCGAACCAGAAGTCCTTGTTGGGGCCGATCGGCAGGCCGAAGTCGTCGAGAGCCCCCGCCGGGTACTCCTGGGCGAAGGTCTGGTTGGGATCGTGGCCCACGAGCCTGGAGAAGAGCGGCGCGGTCAGCGCCAGGGCGGCGATGATCGCGATGATGATGATGCCCGCCGTGGCGAGCCGGTCCTGGCGGAACCGGCGCCAGAAGAGCTCCCACGGGCTCCGTCCGACGATCTGGCCGGGCTCCCCACCCGGTCCCGGGCCCAACCCAGACTCGTCGATGGGTTCGGTCGCGACCTGCGACACACGGCCCCCCTTCCAGGACAACCTGCCGGATACTACCCGGCTCGAGCCCTCTGAGCAAAGGTCAAGAGCCTGCGATCGGGCACGGTCAGTTTCGTGGAGGTATACGCGCTCCCCTCGGACGAGGATTGGGGATCAGAGGAGATCGACGAGGGTCGGGACGATCTGCACCCCGGGGATCGTCCCGATCGAGCCGTCCGCGGCGGCCCGCTCGCCGAAGGCGGTCGTGCCGTCCGGGTCCACCCCTCCGCCGGCCACGATCAGCGGCACGGGGTCCGCCGTGTGGGCCTTGCGGGCGCAGGAGGTGGCGTGGTCGGCGGTGACGGCCAGGATCGTGCCGCCGGGGTCGATGCCGGGGAGGAGGGTCCCGAAGAACGCGGCGTCGATCGTCTCGATCACGTCTCGCTTGTCCTCGGCCCGACCGTCGTGCGCCGGCACGTCCGGCCCCTTGATGTGGATGTACAGCGCGTCGTACCCGCCGATCGCCTCCAGGGCCATCTGTCCCCAGGCGGCGTACCGCTCGGCGGGGTCCGCCGGGGTGGGCGCCGGCACCTCCCCCATCCCCAGGATCATGGCGATGCCCCGCTCGACCGGCATCTCGACGAAGCATCCCCATGACGGCCCGAAGCGCTCCTTGATAGGGACGAGCCGAGGGATGTGATCGCCGGCGTCCCGAGCCAGGACGAGGTTGGCGGGCAGGCGTCCGCCGGCCCGCCGGCCCGTGTTCACCTCGGAGGCCTCCAGGATCGCACCGGCCCGCTCGGTCCAGGCGTTCGTGAGCTCGGCGCTCCGGCGGGCCACCTCGGTGTCGTCGAGGGGCTGGGCGGGCAGCGGGCGGTCCCCGAAGGTCTCCAGGGCCACACCAAGCGGGCCGACCTTCGCGTAGGCGGGGTCAGTGTTCGAGACCTGCGCCGAGAGCGGGCCGTCTGAGGCCCGGATCACCAGGGCGCCGCGATGCTCCACGGTGGCACGCAGCTCGGAGGCGGCGCCGGGGAGCTCGACCTCTCGGTTGACCTCATCCGCCAAGGCAGAGGCCTCCTCGGAGGAGAGGTCGCGACCCACGCGCCGGTCCACGATGCGGCCGTGCTCGGCGGTGGCGAAATTCACCCGATAGGCGAGGTCCCCGTCCTCGAAGGCCATCCCAGAGCCGAGGGCCTCCAGGACACCCCGCCCGGGGTGCTCCTCGCGGGGGTCGTAGCCGAGGATGGCGAAGACGGCGATGTCGGACTCGGGGGCCACGTCGGGGCCGACGGTGTGGACGAGCCCCTGCCTGCCCCTCGCCGCCAGGTCGTCGAGGAGCGGGGTGGAGGCGGCCTCCAGGGGGGTACGGTCCCCGAGGGCCGGCAGGGGCTCGTCCCCCAGGCCGTCGAGGCACACGTAGAACAGCTTCTTCATCGGTACCTCACGATCAGCGCGAGTTCCTCGGGGTCGAGGCTGGCTCCGCCCACCAGGGCCCCGTCCACCTCCGGGTGGGCCATGAACTCCCGGATGTTGCCCGCCTTCACGCTTCCCCCGTACTGGACGCGGACGGCCTCCGCCACCTCGTGGGCGAACATCGAGCTCAGCGTGGCGCGGATCGCTGCGATCACTTCGCCGGCGTCCTGGGGCGTCGCGGCCCGGCCCGTCCCGATGGCCCAGATCGGCTCGTAGGCGAGCACGAGCTCGCCGGCCCGGTCGGGCGGAACCTTGGCCAACGCCTCGCGGACCTGCCTCGTCACCTTCTCCTCGGTCCGCCCCGCGTCCCGCTCCTCGAGCGTCTCGCCCACGCACACGATGGGGACGATCCCCGCCGCCAGCGCCGCCCGCGCTTTGCGGGCCACGTCGGCGTCGGTTTCTCCGAAGTGCTGCCTGCGCTCGGAGTGGCCCACGATCACATAGGCGCAGTCCAGCGCCGCCAGCATCGGGGGGGACACCTCGCCCGTCAGCGCGCCCTTCTCCTCCCAGTGGACGTCCTGGGCCCCGATCCCGAACGGGAGGCGATCGCCGGAGATCACCGTCTGGATGCTGCGGAGGGCCGTGAAGGGCGGGCAGATCACGACCTCGACCCGCTCGGTGTCGTCCTCGTCCAGCAGATACGAGAGCTTCTGCACCGTCTCGATCGCCTCGAGGTGCGTCTTGTGCATCTTCCAGTTCGCCGCGATGATCGGGCGTCGCTCAGCCATCGTTCTCCTCCATCAGGGGGGCCACCCCGGGGAGCTCCCGCCCCTCCAGGAACTCGAGCGACGCGCCGCCGCCCGTGGACAGGTGGTCCACGTCGTCCTCGAACCCCAGCCTCCGGATCGCCGCGATGCTGTCGCCGCCGCCCACGACCGAGAAAGCGCCGGCCCCGGCCACGGCCTGGGCCACCCCGCGGGTCCCGAGCGAGAACGGCTCCAGCTCCACCACGCCCATCGGCCCGTTCCAGAAGATCGTCCGGGCGTCGGCCAGGACGCGGGCGAACTCCTCGACCGAGCGGGGGCCGATGTCGAGCCCCATGAGCCCGGCGGGGACTTCGCCCGCGCGCACCGTCTGCTTCCGCGCGTCCTGGGCCGGCTGGGCCGCCGCCACGACGTCCTCGGGGAGGACGATCAGCACGCCCCGCCGGGAGGCCGCCTCCATCGTCTCGCGGACCTCGCCGACGCGTTCGGCCTCGACCATGGACGAGCCCACCTGTCCGCCCTGGGCCAGAATGAACGTGAAGGCCATGGCGCCTCCGATCAGGAGCGCATCCACCCGCTCCATGAGCGAGCGAACGACCCCCAGCTTGTCCGAGACCTTGGCCCCCCCCAGGATCGCCACGAAGGGCCGCTCCGGGCCCTCCAGGAGGCGGGACAGCACCTCGATCTCACGGGCCATGAGGCGGCCGGCGGCCGAGGGGAGATGCTCGGCGATCCCCACGACCGAGGCGTGCGCCCGGTGGGCCGCCCCGAAGGCGTCGTTCACGTACGCGTCGGCCAGCCCGGCGAGCCGCCGGGCCAAGCCCGGGTCGTTCGCCTCCTCGCCGGGATCGAAGCGGAGGTTCTCCAGGAGGAGGAGCCCCCCGGGGTCGAGCGCATGGGCGGCCTTCTCGACCTCGGGCCCCACGACCTCGTCCACCTTGGTCACGGGCGCGCCCGCCAGCTCCTCGAGCCGCCTCGCCACCGGGTCCATCCGGAGCTCGGCCCGGGGTTCGCCCTTCGGCCTCCCCAGGTGGCTGGCCAGCACGAGCGCCGCGCCCCTCCCCCGAAGCTCCTCGATCGTGGGAAGCGTGGCCCGGATCCGCAGGTCGTCGGCGACCCGGCCGCCTTCCAGCGGCACGTTGAAGTCCGCTCGCACGAACACCCGGCGCCCCGACGGATCGCCGAGGTCCTCGATCCCTCGCAGCCTCCCCACCGTCAGAGCGAGGAGCCGACCATCTCGACGAGATCCACGAGCCGGTTCGAATAGCCCCACTCGTTGTCGTACCAGCCGAGGACCTTCACCAGGTTGCCGATCGCCATCGTGGACGGCGCGTCGAAGATGCACGAGTGGGGATCGCCCACGATGTCGCTGGAGACGATCGGATCCTCGCTGTAGCGGAGGATCCCCTGCAGGGGGCCGGAACCCGCGGCGGCGAACGCCTCGTTCACCTCGTCCACCGAGGGCTCCTGCTCCAGCACGCAGACGAGGTCGGTCAGCGATCCGTCGGGGACGGGAACACGCATCGCCACGCCGTCCATCTTCCCCTTGAGCTCGGGGATCGCCAGGGACGTGGCCTTCGCCGCGCCCGTGGACGTCGGGATGATGTTGATGGCCGCCGCCCGCGCCCGTCGCAGGTCCTTGTGCGGCAGATCGAGGATGTTCTGGTCGTTCGTGTAGGCGTGGATCGTCGTCATCAGCGCGCGGTCGATCCCGAAGGCGTCCGCCAGGACCTTGGCCATGGGGACCACGCAGTTCGTGGTGCACGACGCATTGGAGATGACGTGGTGGCTCGACGGGTCGTAAGCCTCGTGGTTCACGCCCAGGACGATCGTGATGTCCTCGCCCTTTGCGGGGGCGCTGATCACCACCTTCTGGGCCCCGGCCGAGAGGTGCTTCTCGGCGTCCTCCCGCTTCGTGAAGAGCCCGGTGGACTCCACGACGACCTCCGCCCCCAGGTCCTTCCAGGGGAGGGCCCCCGGGTCGCGCTCGGCGAGGACCCGGATCTCGTCGCCGTCCACGGTGATGCCCCCCTCGCTCGCCTGGATGTCGGCATCGAGGGTCCCCAGCACCGAGTCGTACTTCAGCAGGTGGGCCAGCGTGGCGGCGTCGGTGATGTCGTTCACCCCGACGAAGTCGAGGTCGAGGCCGCGCTGCTTCGCCGCCCGGAAGAAGTTGCGGCCGATCCTGCCGAAGCCGTTGATGCCTACCTTGACGCCCATGTGTCTCAGCCTCCTGTGCGGGTGGTCCTCATCCTAGTACCCGACGGGGCCGGGCCCGAAGCGAGCCCTCACTCGCGCTCCAGGTCCCGGTGCTCGAGGGCCACCCGGCGCTCCTGGGACTCGAGGTGGCCGGCGATCTCCTCGGCCACGACCACCGACCGGTGCCGCCCACCCGTGCAGCCGATCGCGATCGTCAGGTACGACTTCCCCTCGGCCACGTAGCCGGGCAGGACGAAGTCGAGCAGGGATCGGAGGCGCTTCATGAACTCTCCGTAGGCGTGCTGGCTGATCACGTAGGAGCGGACCGCCTCGTCCGTCCCCGGCAGGGGCCGCAGCTCCTCGATCCAGTGGGGGTTGGGGAGGAACCGGCAGTCGAGAACGAGGTCCGCGTCGCGGGGCACGCCGTGCTTGTAGCCGAACGACACCACCGCCACCTGGAGCCCGTCCTCGGCACGCGCAGCGGCGAACGTGTCCCGGATCCGCTCCCGGAGCCCGTTGGGCGTGAGCCCCGTCGTGTCGATGATGAGATCAGCCTCCTCGCGGAGCGCCTCCATCAGGTCCCGCTCCTTCCGGATGCCCTCGACCATCCGGTCGGCGGGGGCCAGAGGGTGACGCCTGCGGGTCGCGGCGAAGCGCATCACCAGCGTCTCGTCGTCCGCCTCCAGGTAGAGGATGCGGGCCGGGGTTCCGGCTTCGCGGAGCTCCTCGAGGCCCTTCGCCAGGTCGGCGAAGAACACGCCGCCCCTCGCGTCGGCCACGATCGCCACGCGGCGCGGCTCCTCGGACTGGGCCACGAGCTCGGCCATCTTGCCGATCAGGGCCGGCGGCAGGTTGTCCACCACGAAGTAGCCCAGGTCCTCGAGGCACTTCGCGGCCTCGGAGCGTCCCGCGCCCGACAGACCGGTGATGATCGTGAAGTCGGTCTGGAGGGCCCGCTGTCTCGCCTGCTCCCGCGCGGCGCGGTGCTCCCTGGCGCGGGCTCGGCGGCCGCTCACGCCGACCTCCGGGTGAGGGCCTCGTGGACCTGCTGCGCGAGCGCCGGTCCCACGCCGGGGACCTCCGCGATGTCGTCGGGCGAGGCCTTCGCCAGCCGCTTCAGCGAGCCGAACCGCCGCAGGAGGGCCTTCTTCCGCGCGGGCCCGATCCCGGGCACCTCATCGAGAGGGGAGGCGAGGGCCCGGCGCTCGCGCCGCTTCCTGTGGAGGTCGAGGGCGAACCGATGGGCCTCGTCCCGGACGTGCTGGAGCAGGTACAGGGCCTCCGAGCCTCGCGGGATCCGGAGCGGGTCGGGCTTCCCCGGCAGGTAGACCTCCTCCAGGCGCTTGGCCAGGCCCGCCGCGGGGATCTCCAGCCCCAGCTCGTTCAGGACCCGCACCGCGGCGCCCAGCTGGCCGCGCCCCCCGTCCACCACCACGAGCGAGGGAGGGTAGGCGAACCGCTTCCGCTCGGAGGCCGGCCGCTCGCGCTCCTCCAGGTACCGGGCGAAGCGACGCCTCAGCGTCTCCTCCATGCTCGCCACGTCGTCCTGGCCGGGCACCCCCTTGATCCGGAACCGTCGATATTCGGAGCGCTTCGGCAAGCCGTCCTCGAAGACCACCATCGAGCCCACCTTCTCGGTGCCAACGAGGTTCGAGATGTCGTACGCCTCGATCCGGAGCGGCGCGTCCTCGAGCCCCAGCGCCCGCCCCAGCTCGTCGAGAGCCCTCGACCGCGAGGCGAAGTCGGTGGCCCGCTGGAGCTTGTGCCGGACGAACGCCTCCTTCGCGTTCGTGGTCACCACCTGCTGGAGCCGCCGCTTCTCCCCCCGCCGCGGCACCGTGATCT
Source organism: Actinomycetota bacterium (assembly GCA_036374295.1). Lineage (GTDB taxonomy): Bacteria > Actinomycetota > UBA4738 > UBA4738 > CALAEC01 > DASUTW01. The sequence continues at coordinate 10,098 of DASUTZ010000015.1, read as the reverse complement.
CCACGCGGCCGCCGCGGCGCTCCCCCAGCCACCGTTCCAGCACCTGGCGATCGAGCGGCCAGGCAGGGACCAGGACCCTGGGAGGGACCTCGTCCCGCTCCATGTACAGCTCGCGAACGAGGGAGGAGACGAGGGCCGGCGTGTCGAGGTCCTCGACGCGATCGGCCACCCAGCCCCGGCGCCCCATCACCCGCCCCCGGCGCACGAAGAACACCTGGAACCCGGCCTCGAGGTCGTCCTCGACCATCCCGATCACGTCGAGATCCTGGGGCCGGCCCAGCACCATCTCCTGCTGCTCCATCGCCCTCCGCGCGGCGGCGATCCGGTCGCGGAACCTGGCCGCGGCCTCGAACTCCTGGCGCTCGGCGGCGCCCCGCATCTCCTCGTCGAGGCGATCGAGGACGGGACGGTAGTTCCCGTCCAGGAAGTCCATCAGGGCCTCGACCTCGGCCCGGTAGCCCTCCTCGGTGACGCCGGTCCGCTCGGGGACGCATGGCCCGAGGCACCGGCCGATGTCGTAGTAGATGCACGGCCGCCGAGCCCGCCGCCGCTGGTCGAAGAACCCGTTGGAGCAGGTGCGGACGGGGAAGACCCGCGTCAGCGAGTCGAGCGTGTCGCGGATCGCGTAGGCGTGCCCGTAGGGACCGAAGCGCCGCACGCCCTTCCTGCGCTTCCCCCGCATGACGTACGCTCGGGGCCAGGTCTCCCCCACCGTGACCGCGAGGTACGGGTACGACTTGTCGTCCCGGTAGCGGACGTTGAAGCGCGGCCGGTGCCGCTGGATCAGGTTGTACTCGAGCATGAGGGCGTCGACCTCTCCTGAGGCGACGATCCACTCCACGGCCGCGGCCGCGTCGAGCATCGCCTGCGTGCGGGGGTGCTGGGGCTTCGCCCAGTAGGTCACGAGCCGCTTCCGCAGGGACTTGGCCTTCCCCGCATAGATCACGCGCCCGTCCGCGTCCCGGAACAGGTAGGCGCCGGGGTCGTCGGGGATCGTCGAGGTCTCGGGGCGGCGGAGCGTGGTCACGCGCCCATTCTAGGGCGGGCCTACTGCACCACGAACGCGCCGTTCATGTTGGGGTGCACATCGCAGTGGAAGTAGAACACCCCCGCGTCGTCGATCGGGTCGGGCTCGTAGGTGATCTGGTCGGGCCCCGTGATGATCTCACCCTCGAAGAACCGCTCTGCCGCCGTGTCGTCCGCGTAGATCGAGACGTTGTGGGGCACGCCGGTGTCCTGGTTGTCGAAGTCGATCGTGAACGCCTCGCCGGCGGGGGCGGCCAGGCAGTCGGTGTCGAACCCGTCGGCCACGGCGCCCACCGGCGCCACGATCGCCAGCTCGGTGCCGCTCGGCTCGCAGGGGGGCGGGCCGCCGTCCCCGCCTCCGCCTCCCCCGCCATCGCCTGTGGGCCCGGGCTGGGGAGCGCCGGTCTCCGGGGGCCCGGCGAGCAGCGGCTCTTCCGAGGTGCGCGAGGAGACATTGGCCGTCCCGTCCTCGGTGTCGTGCCAGGCCACGTAGACGGCGCCCTCCGCCCCGGTCGCCACCTGCGGCCTCACTCCGCCCTGCGTGCCCGGGAGGTCGTGCTCCTGGAACGAGCCCTCCTCGTTCGACGCCAGGCCCAGACCCTCGGCGGTCTGCCACGCCACCCAGTGGACCCCCTCGGGATCCACGGAGATCGAGGTGACCCAGTCGGAGCCCGGGCCCTGCCCCGCCGAGCCGACGTCCGAGGTCTCCCACGGACCCCCCCCGACCGAGTGCGCGTGGCGCACCGTCCCGTCACTCGTGTAGTAGCTGACGTGCGGATTCCCGTCGGCATCGAGGTCCAGGGACACACCCAGGCCCCCGGCGTCGACCTCCTCGGACTCCCAGCGATCCTCGAGGTCGCGGGCGACGTACGTGGTCGGCCCCGAGCCGTACGCCACGATCGCGCCGTTCTGGGTGATCCCGATGCCGGTGGACATCGGCTGGTTGGGATCGGCCTCGGCCGCGGTCTCCACCTCCCAGCCTCCCCCGGCCGGCGTGGCCACGCGCACCAGCGCCGCGGGACCCTCCGGCCCCCCCGGCACGTCGTAGAACGAGATCGAGGGCGTCCCGTCCTCGGCCGCCGCGATCGCGACCCCGTGCAGCTCGTCGGCTCGGACCACGGTCTCGGGCTCGGAGAACGCGCCCCCGCCGTTGCTCGAGTACCGGAGCCGCCCCCCCTCCGTCCACGCGATGTGCTCCATGCCGTCGCCGTCCACGGCGATCGCGGTCCCGTCGCCCTGCGTCAGGTCGCCGAGCTCCTCGGCCGCAGTGCCGCGGCTCCACACGCCCTGGGCTTGATGCGCGTGCCGGACCGCCGGGAAGAGCGGCAGGTTGGGGTCGGGGGGCGGGGGCTGCTCCCCCTCCTCCAGCTCGCGCTCGAACGCCAGGTACGCGAGGTGGGGGCTGCCCTCGGCGTCCGCCGCGATCGAGATGCCGGCCCCCGCCTCGCCCTGCACGTCCACGATCTGCGTGACGAAGCCCACCTCCTCTATGGGGACGCTCGAGACGCGAACGTCGCCGGGTCCGCAGGAAGCGGCGACCACGGCGACGAGGGCGAGCAGCGGATGGCGGCCTCGGATCATCGCGAGCGATTGTGTATCACGAACCCGACCGCGGTGTCAGAGGCCGGGTCATCCGGCGGCCGCGCGCTCGCGCCCGAGGACCTGGGCCAGGAACGAGCCCGTGTGCGACCCGGGCGCCGCCGCGACCTCCTCGGGGGTGCCCTCGGTCACGATCTCGCCCCCAGCGTCTCCTCCCTCGGGCCCCAGGTCGATCAGCCAGTCGGCCGTCTTCACCACGTCCAGGTTGTGCTCGATCACGACGACCGTGTTGCCCGCCGCAACGAGCCGCTCGACCACGCCCAGCAGCTTCCGCACGTCCTCGAAGTGCAGGCCCGTCGTGGGCTCGTCGAGGATGTAGAACGTGCTGCCGGTCGATCTCCGCTGGAGCTCGGAGGCCAGCTTCACCCGCTGCGCCTCCCCGCCCGAAAGCGTGGGGGCGGGCTGCCCCAGCCGCAGGTAGCCCAGCCCCACGTCGGAGAGCGTCTGGAGGTAGCGGGCGATCGTGGGCTGGTTCTGGAAGAAGGCCAGAGCCTCGTCCACGCTCATGTCCAGCACGTCGGCGATCGTCCGATGCTTGTATCGGACCTCCAGCGTCTCCCGGTTGTACCGGCGTCCCTTGCACTGCTCACACGTCACGTAGACGTCCGGCAGGAAGTGCATCTCGATCTTGATCTGGCCCTCGCCCGAGCAGGCCTCGCAGCGGCCTCCCCGCACGTTGAACGAGAACCGGCCCGGCTGGTACCCCCGCACCCGCGCCTCGGGCACCTGGGCGTAGAGCCGCCGGATGTGGTCGAAGACCCCGGTGTAGGTGGCAGGGTTGGACCGCGGCGTGCGTCCGATCGGCGACTGGTCCACGACCACGAGCTTGTCCACTCGCTCCCAGGCCACGAGGCGGCGGTGCTTGCCGGGGACGACCCTCGACCCCTGAATCTTCTGCTGGAGCGCTCGGGAAAGGACGTCCTCGACGAGGGTGGACTTCCCGGATCCGGAGACGCCGGTGACGCAGATGAACGTCCCCAAGGGGAAGCGCACGTCGATCCCCTTCAGGTTGTGCTCCGCGGCGGCCTTGACCTCGAGCCAGCCCGAGGCAGACCGCCGGACGCTGGGCACGGGAATCTCGCGCTCACCTGAGAGGTACTCGCCGGTCAGCGAGCCGGGGTGCTCGAACAGGCCCTTGACCTCGCCCGAGTAGACGATCTCGCCGCCGGCCGCCCCGGCCCCCGGGCCGATGTCCACGATCCAGTCGGCCGTGCGGATCGTGGCCTCGTCGTGCTCCACGACGATGAGCGTGTTGCCCAGGTTCCGAAGCCGGACCAGCGTGTCGATGAGCCGCTGGTTGTCCCGCTGATGCAGGCCGATCGAGGGCTCGTCCAGGATGTACAACACCCCCACGAGGCCCGAGCCGATCTGGGTGGCGAGGCGGATCCGCTGTGCCTCCCCCCCGGCCAGCGTGGCCGCAGCTCGGTCCAGCGTCAGGTAGTCGAGCCCGACGTCCACCAGGAAGCCCAGGCGCGATCGGATCTCGCGGAGCAGGCGCTCGGCGATCATCCGCTCCCGGTCCGAGAGGTTCTCCTCCAGCTCCAGCAGGAACGTCAGGGCTTTCCCCACCGACTTCGCCGTGAGCTCCGAGATGTTGAGCTCCCCCACCGTGACGGCGAGCGACTCGGCCTTGAGCCGGGCGCCCCTGCACGTCCGGCAGGGCACCTCCCGCATGTACTGCTCGATGCGGTCGCGGCTGAACTCAGACTCGGTCTCGTCGTGGCGCCGCTCGAGGTTGGGGATGATGCCCTCGTAGGTCGTCCAGTAGGAGCGGACGCGCCCGTACCGGTTGCGGTAGCGGATGTGCACCTCGTCGTCGGAGCCGTACAGCAGCGTCTTCCGCTGCTCCTTCGCCAGCTTCCGCCACGGAACGTCGGTGGGGATCCCATGCGCCTCGCAGACCGAGGCCAGCATCCGGTTCCAGTACTCGAGGCGCGTGGAGTTCCACGGAGCGAGGGCGCCGTTCTCGAGCGTCCGGTCGGGGTCGGGCACGACGAGCTCGGGATCGACCTCGAGCCGCGTGCCGAGCCCGTCGCAGGTCGGACAGGCCCCGTAGGGCGAGTTGAACGAGAAGTTCCGCGGCGCCGGCTCGTCGAACGACAGCCCGCAGCTCGTGCAGGCGAACGACTGGGAGAAGGTCACGACCTCCTCCGTCCCGTCGGTGCGGATCGCGATCGCGGCCAGGCCCTCGGCGAGGTTGAGCGCCGTCTCGATCGAGTCGGCCAGCCGCCGCCGCACGTCGGCCTTGGCCACGAGGCGGTCCACGACCACCTCGATGTCGTGCTTGTAGTAGCGATCCAGCCGGATCGGCTCGGAGAGGTCCCGGACCTCGCCGTCGATGCGCGCCCGGGCGAACCCCTGGCGGGCCAGATCCTTCAGCAGCTTCTCGTACTCGCCCTTCCGCCCCCGGACGATCGGGGCCAGCACCTGAAAGCGCGTGCCCTCGGGGAGCGCGGCGACCTGGTCGACGATCTGGTCGGTGGTCTGGCGACCGATCGGGCGTCCACAGCGCGGGCAGTGCGGGATCCCGATGCGTGCGTACAGCACGCGGAGGTAGTCGTAGATCTCGGTGATCGTGCCCACGGTGGAGCGGGGGTTCTTCGAGGTCGACTTCTGGTCGATCGAGATCGCCGGCGAGAGCCCCTCGATGAAGTCGACGTCGGGCTTCTCCATCTGCCCCAGGAACTGGCGGGCGTAGGCCGAGAGGGACTCCACGTACCGTCGCTGACCCTCGGCGTAGATCGTGTCGAAGGCCAGCGACGACTTGCCGGAGCCCGACAGGCCCGTGAACACGATGAGCTCGTTCCTGGGGAGCTCGAGGTGGACGTTCTTCAGGTTGTGCTCACGGGCACCGTGGATGACCAGCTTCTCGGTGCCCACGAAGGCATTGTAGCGGCGGCTCGCCCTCGGAGGTCCCAGCTACGGCTGCTCGTCCACGAGCCCGTTCCGATAGGCGAACGCGACCGCCTCGGCTGTGCTCCGTACACCGAGCTTGGTCAAGATGTGTTGGATGTGGGTCGCCACGGTCTTGGGGCTGATGTAGAGCTTCTTCGCCATGACCTCGCGCCCCAGGCCCGAGGCGAGATGCTGGAGCACCTCGATCTCCCTCGGGGTCAGGCGGTACGCGTGGCGCTCGCTTGGGACCGGGTCGGCGAGCAGGCGGCGGGCTCGAGCCAGCAGCTCATCGGAGCGGAAGGACTCATCGACGTAGAGGTAGTCGTCCGCCCCGATGAGCAGGCCGGCGATCTTGTCGTGCGGCTCGTCGCGCGTCTCCGAGAGCATGATGACGCTGGGGTCGGCTCCGAATCGCTCCCTGACCTCATAGGTGAGTTCATACCCCGACATGTCGGGAAGGTCCCGATCGACGACCACCAGGTGTGGGTGGCGTTCCTCCAGCTCGACGAGCGCCGCCTCGCCGTCTTCGACCTCACCGATGTCGTAGCCGGCTCGACGAAAGAGCCGGGTGGGGACGTCACGGATGGCCGCCCTGCCGACCACGAGAACCCTGTGGACAGCGTTCATGAGATCCGTGGAGCGGCTCCTCCCTGCGCGGATCAGACCTACGTCATGTCGTAGGCCATATCACCTTACTCCATGTGGGTCAAATGTCCGAGCGGACTCGAACGGACGTGGTGCGGAAGAGGGCCGATCGCAGCGACCTGATTGGCGAACCGGCAGGCCTATGGAGATCCGCTACCTACACGGAACTGACCGGCCTCCCTAGGGCCAGATACCGCCCCGTCCCGATGACCGGACGGCCTGGTTCTCGAACAATCGTCCCCACGACGTGCAGCGAAAGGAGGTGAGGCGCCGCTCTGGTCCCAACCCTTGCGCAAGGGGTGATGCATCCCCGAACCGCAGGTTCGTGTTGCCCGCGGAGTTCGAGAGGAAGGATCACCATGCGAAGGATGCTCTTGACGATGGCCATCGTGCCCGTGGTGCTTGCGCTCGGGGTGAGCCCGGCGCTGGCCCAGAGCGGGCACTTCATCACGGGGGGCGGCAACGCCCCGAGCTGCACGGACATCGGGACACAGGTGGAATGTACGGGCAAGGTGGCCGGGCTCGGGGGAACGACCTTCGAGATAACGGTGGAGGCCTCGGGGATCGCCGAGGTCGTCTGCATCAACCCCGGCGGCAACCGAGCCCCGGGGCAGGACACCGAGGTGACCGTTGCAGGCACGACCGAGCCACTCCCCACCCCGAAGAACGGACAATTCCGCTTCTCCATCACCAGCGATGATCCCGAGCCGCTGCCCCCCACGCCCACGTGCCCGAACGCGCAGTGGACGCCCGAGATCGTCGACGTCGCCTTCACGACGGCCACCCTCACGCTCTTCGAGGATGGCATGCAGTCCGATCAGGTGATCGTGACGGTCATGTAGCGCTGCATCTTGACGAAGGGGCCGGCCATCCAGGCCGGCCCCTTCCTCCATGCTGGAGTGGCCTCACGCCTCCTCCCTCGGCCCACGGCCCTCCAGCGATCGGACACGGCCCCCCTTCACCACGAGCGCCACGTGTCCCAGCGCGTCCAGCTCCTCGAAGGGGTTCCCATCGAGCGCGATGAGATCCCCGCGGGCCCCCGGATGGAGCGACCAGGCGGTCATCGCCGTGAGGATCTCCTCGACGTCCATCCGGGCGGCCGCCAGGTGCTGGGCCTCGCGAACATCGATCCCGGGCGGGATGGGGCCGTTGCCGAGATCCGTCCCGTACAGGACGGTTCCACCGGCGCTGTGGAAGCGGAAGAGGTTCTCCACCGCGGACCGGAGGTCGGGGGTCACCTTCCCGTAGGAGTGGATATCGAGCGTCGACACCATGCGGACGCCCCGTCGCACGAGGCCCGTCACGACCGCCTCGGACAGCCGCTCGATCCATGGTGTGTGGGCCAGCTCGTCCACCCCGGCGCCCAGCGCCCGCTCGGTGGTCCCGGGGCCTTCCACGTGCGCCACGACGGGGAGCCGGCGCTCGTGGGCCGCCTCGCAGACGGCGACGAGCTCCGCGTCGGTGAGTGAAGGGCCCGCCTCGGTGTTGAGCGCCACTTTGATCGCCGCGGGATCCTGCTCGGCGATACCGGCCACGGCCGCGGCAGCCTCCTCGGGCCCGCTCACCTCGGCCGCGATCCCCGGCGGGCCCCACGACGATCGTGTGGGGTAGCCGCCGACGGCCGTCACGATCGGGCCGCACGCCGCGATGGCGGGTCCGTCGAAATCGGTGCCCGTGGAGATGTCGGCCAGCGGGAACACGTCTTCGGGCGGCCAGCCCAGATCCCGCACCTGGGTCACCCCTCCGGCCAGCACTGCCCTCGGGTCCGCCAGCCCGATGTGCACGTGGTGGTCGACCGCCGCGGGCATCAGGAACCAGTCGCCAACCACCTCCTCCTCGGCCTCGGGCGCGAGTCGGGCCGAGCCCGAGTAGACGATCCGGGAGCCGTCGAGGACCACGGCGGCGTCCTCGACCAGGGGCTCCTCGGGCCCCCGCCACGCCAGCGACCCCTGCACGAGCAGCGTCACGGAGACACGATATCGGTCCGAGCACGCCGGAGGGGCGGGCGGCCGGAGCCCGGCCGCCCGCCCCTCCGCTCCACCCGCTTCCCTAGAGGCTGAACTCCTGGGTCTGCGGGTTCGAGTGCGGGACGCGGATCGCCCCCGCCAGCGACCGGTGGCTCGCCTTGTACACGGCGAGCCCCCTCGTGATGTCGCTCTCGAAGATCGACCCGTTGTACCAGTACGAGGACCAGGCACCGCCGATGTGGCACTCACCGCCACAGAACGGCCCCGGGCCGAGGGACTCCGGATCCGCCCAGGCCACGGACTCGGCGTTCGCCGGGTCGGTGAAGTCGACGACCCAGGTCCCGGCCTGGTAGTTACCCATTACGGCGACGTACCGGCCGCTCCGGAGCGGGACGACGTTGTAGTTGTGGATCGTGCAGTTCTCGTCCGCTCCCTGCGGGCGCTCCAGCACCCACTGGCCGAGCTTCTCGCCGGTATCCGCGTCGTAGAAGAACAGGCTCTTCTTGATATCCGCGTCGCCAGCCTCGCACTCCGCGGCGCCGCCGCCGCCCGGTTCCCAGCCAAGCACCAGCACCTCGCCGTCCCAGGTAAAGCCGGCGGAGTGCCACCGGCCGCCGATCCCGACCTGGTTCCCCATTTCGTCGGTCTCCTCGACCGTGTAGAGGAACTGCGGGTTCTCCAGGCTGCCGCCGCGCGGGGCGCCCACCGAGAACACGTTGGCGGCGTGGCCGCTGGCGCAGGCCAGCAGGTTCACGTCACCCAGGATCAGGCCGGCGTCGTGGCACCCGTTCACGGAGCCGAGCGAACCGCCCGTGAGCGGCACCTTGCCGATGTGGCTGGCCGACGCGGGGTCGTCCAGCGGCACCTCGATGATGTCGATGGCGTCACACACGGGCCGGCCGCCGCCCGACGAGTTGTTGCTGTACACGATCAGCCGATTGTTCTCGAGGTCCGCGGCGCCTGTCAGCGTGTGCGAGCCGCACCCGTCCGCCGTCCCCCGCATGAGCGCCCCGACCGCGCTGAACTCCACGGCCGTCAGCAGCTCCGGGTCCGCCGGGTCGCTCACATCGAAGACGTGGACGCCCTCGAAGTCGATCGGAACCGGCTCACCCATGCACGTGCGGCCGGGGGGCGCGGGGGAGTTCCAGGAGCGCACCAGGACGTCGTCCCAGACGAAGATGTCGCCCTGATCACCGTTGCAGCTCGGGTGGGAGATCAGCTTGGGGTTTCCCGGCGCGGAGACGTCGAGCACCCGGAAGCCGTCGTAGTTCCCCTGGTAGGCGATCTTTCCCCAGAAGGCGAGATCCGAGCTGATCTTCCGCTGCCCGTCCGGCACCGCGAACGTGGCCTCGTGCACGCTGTGACCCAGGGCGTGCATGCTGTTCGAGCTGGGGAACGTCTCGTGGTCGGCGCCCGCGGGGAGCGCTGTCGTCATCAGGGCCAGCGACGCGAACGCGATCACCGGCCATCGAAACCTTGGGCGCATGGGTCCTCCTTTGCGTTGATGCGTCCGATGGGCGTCGCGTGGGTCGAGGGCATCACCTCCCTGCGGCGCGAGAGGACCTCCCAAGGCCCAGACCCTAGCAATGGGCCCCCGGTTCCGCAAACCCGACCCCAGGATCGACGCGAGCGAACCCGCTACCGGACGCCGATCTCGTCGAGCGCCCGCAACTCCTTGCGGAGCTCGTTGACCTCGTCGCGGAGCCGGGCCGCGTACTCGAACTTCAGCTCTTTGGCCGCGAGGTGCATCTCCTCCTGGAGGCTCTCGATCAAACGCGTGAGCTCCTCGCGGGGAAGCTCCGGGCGCTCAGGGGCCCGCCGGCGTCTCTTGGGGGCCGTCTCGGGCCGCTCCTCCACCATGGTGAGGAGGATGTCGGAAACCTTCTTCCTGATCGTCTGCGGGTCGATGCCGTGCTCGCGGTTGTGCTCGAGCTGGATCCTGCGGCGCCGCTGGGTCTCGGAGATC
>DASUTZ010000014.1:0-4491 GCA_036374295.1 Actinomycetota bacterium | reverse complement strand
GGAGGAGTACGACGTGCTCGTCCTCCCGAACCTCTACGGCGACATCGTGTCGGACCTGGCCGCGGGCCTGGTCGGGGGGCTCGGCGTGGCGCCGGGAGGGAACATCGGGGACGAGGCGGCCGTCTTCGAGGCCACCCACGGGAGCGCCCCGAAGTACAAGGGGATGAACAAGGTCAACCCGATGGCGATGATGTTCTCGGGGATGCTGATGCTTCGGCACCTCGAGGAGCGGGACGCGGCCGACCGGCTCGAGGCCGCCCTGGCCGCGGTGATCGCCGAGGGGAAGAGCGTCACGTACGACATGAAGCCCACCCGGGACGACCCCACGGCGGTGGGGACGAGCGACGTCGCCGACGCGGTGATCGAGAAGCTCCAGGGCTGAGCGCCGGCCCGGTCCGGGTTGGACCAGGATGGACGAGCGTCTACCATAGGAGACACCGTGAGCAGGCCCGACTTCCTCGACCTCCCGCCCCGAGCGGAGAAGCCGCGGGCCGCCGGCCTCACCCACCTCCTGGACAAGGGAAGCCCCGTGCCCGACGTCGAGGCCCTGCTCTCCGTGGCCGCGGGGTCGATCGATCTCTGGAAGCTCGGGTGGGGCACCGCCTACCTCGACCCCGGGGTGGAGGAGAAGCTCCCGCTGCTCGCTCGGCACGACGTCCGGGCGTGCGTGGGGGGGACCCTGCTGGAGGCGGCGTGGCTCCAGGGCAGGGCGACGGAGTGCCTGGACTGGGCCGCGGAGACGGGGTTCCCGTGCGTCGAGGTGTCGAACGGCGCCGTGGGCATGCCGATCGAGGAGAAGCACCGTCTGATCGCCGAGGCGTCGGATCGCTTCGTCGTCGTGTCCGAGGTGGGGTCCAAGGACCCCGAGGCGACGGTCTCGCCGGCTGCCTGGGCCGAGGAGGTCGCGGCGGACCTCGAGGCCGGGGCCGAGTGGGTCCTGACCGAGGGGCGCGAGAGCGGCACCGTCGGCCTCTACACGCCGCGGGGGGAGGTGCGCGAGGACGTGGTCGAGGCCGTGACGCGGGTGGCGGGGCCCGCGCGGATGATCTTCGAGGCTCCCCGGAAGTCTCAGCAGGCGTGGCTGATCCGCCGGTTCGGACCCGAAGTCAACCTGGGAAACGTCCGTCTGGACGAGGTGCTCGGCGTGGAGGCGCTCCGGCTGGGCCTCCGCGCCGACACGATCAAGGCGCCGTCCGACGAGGCGGGCTCGTGAACCTCGTCCCTCGGCGGTACCGCAGCGTATCCCTGGCCGAGGTGGGGTCCCTGGACCCGGTGGCCCTCCGGGACCACTTTGTCGGTCGCGAGGCCTATCGGCGCACCGAGTTCATCGTGGCCCGGGCCGGGGACGGCCTCTCGCTGCTGCGCGTGGAGAAGGCGTCGGTCGATCCGCTCTTCTCTCCGATCACGTCGGTGCAGGTGCTTGCGAGCCCGGACGAGTGCGCCGTGGTGGAGGACCCGGAGGTTGACACGGCGATCCCGACCCAGCTCGGACGGGCGGCCCTGGACCGAGCCCCGGGCGCGAGATGCGTCGTGGTGACCGGGCGGTACGAGCACGTCAGCTTCATCCTGGACCCCGCCCCGATCCCGGTCCGCGTCGTCGAGGTGACCCCGCCCCACCCCGCCAAGCTCGTGGACCAGGTGCGCCGGGTGCTGGACACCGCGGAGGACCTCCCCCCGGTCGACCTGCGCCCCGAGGAGATCGACATCGTGGAGCTGGCCAGGACGCGCCCGTCGGACCGCTACCTCTACCCGTGCCGCGGATCGGGCGTGGCGCCCGAGGGGGCCGAGGTGGCCTACCTCGATCAGCATCCCCCCAAGGAGGACTGGGTGCTCGTGGGGTGCGAGCGGTCCGCCCAGATCCACCGGTGGTTCTACGACGAGGACGCTCCCTACGTCGAGATGTGCCCGCGCGAGCTGACCCGGGCCTCGGAGGTCCCGACCCTGACCAAGTGCTGCATGCTCGAGTTCGGGGTGGAGCGCGACGGAGGCGTCGTCGTCGTCCCGTGGGGCGCCTCCCTCGAGGAGATCCGCGAGGGGCTCCGGATCGTGATGGAGGTGGCCGAGCCGGCGTGGGAGCCCGTCTGACCGACTCCGAGCTGTACGGGCACCTCTGGGGGACGCCAGAGCTGCGCGAGATCTTCGACGAGCGAGCCCGCCTGGCCTCGTGGGTCGAGATCCTGGCCACGCTGGGCGAGGTCCAGGCCGATCTGGGCATCGTCCCGGCGGAGGCCGCGGCCGCGATCCGGCAGCACGCGAGCGTGGACCGCCTCGACCTGGTCGCCGTCGCGGAGGAGACCCGCCGCACCGGCCACTCGACGCTGGGCCTGATCCGGGGACTCCGGGAGCTGCTGCCGCCCGAGGGCGCCGAGTGGGTCTACTACGGCATCACCGTGCAGGACCTCACCGACACGTGGGCGTCGCTCGCCCTGAGGAGGACGGGCGAGGTCGTGTGGCGCGACCTGTTCGCGATCGAGGGGACGCTCCTCGAGCTCGCGGAGCGGACGAGGGACCTGCCGATGGCCGGGCGGACGCACGGGCAGGCGGGGGCGCCGATCACCCTCGGGTTCAAGGCCGCGGGATGGGCCGACGAGGTCCGCCGGGGGCTGGACCGGCTGCGGGAGGGAGCGCCGCGGTGGCTGGTGGGCCAGCTGGGCGGCGCCGTGGGGACGCATGGGTTCTTCGGCGAGGCCGGTCCCGAGCTCAGGCGGCGCTTCTGCGAGCGGCTGGGGCTGGCCGACCCGGGGATCTCATGGACCGCCTCCCGGGACCGCGTGGCGGAGGCGGGAACGACGCTGGCCTCGATCGCCTCCACGCTGGCCAGGATCGGCAACGAGGTCTACCAGCTCCAGCGGGGCGAGATCGGGGAGCTCCGGGAGCCGGCGGGCGAGGCCGTCGTGGGCAGCATCACGATGCCCCACAAGCGGAACCCCGAGGCCTCGGAGCACCTCGTGTCGCTGTCGCGTCTGGCCCGAGCCGCGGCCGGGACGCTGCTCGAGGGGCAGGTCCAGGAGCACGAGCGTGACGGCCGTGGGTGGAAGGCTGAGTGGGTGGCGCTGCCCGAGGTGTGCCTGCTGACGGGGACCGCGGCCGCGCTGGCCCGAACGATGATCGAACGGCTCGAGATCGATGAGGAGGCGATGGCCCGGAACCTGGGCCGCTTCGCGGCGTCCGAGGCGGTGCTGGCGGCGCTGGCGCCGCGGCTGGGCAAGCACCGGGCCCAGGAGCTGCTGCAGGAGGCGCTGAGCCGCGGCGCCAGCGCCGCCACCCTGGAGGAGGCCCTGCGCGGGCACCCCGAGCTGGCGGACGTCCTCGACGACGAGGTCCTCGAGGCCGCCCGAGGTCCGGCCGCGGGGTCGGCGGCGGCCCAGGTGGACGAGGTCCTGGAGCGGATCCGAGAGGCCCGGAAGGACGACCGGTGGCGGTGAGGCCGAAGGTGTCCCTGGCCGCCCTCCCCACGCCGCTGAAGCGAGCCACGCGCCTCGAAGAGGCGGTGGGCTCGGGGCCGATCTGGGTGAAGCGCGACGACCTGACGGGGTTCGCGCTCGCCGGCAACAAGGCCCGGAAGCTCGAGTACCTGCTGGGCGAGGCGCGCCGCGGGGATGGCCTGCGTCCTCGCGATGTACGGAGACGAGCCTGAGACGCCCGGCGCCAACCTGGGCCTGATCCGCGGCTGGGGGGCGGAGGTCCGCTGGACGGGCGACCCCGACCGGGCCTCGGTGGACCCGGCCATGGAGAAGGCAGTCGCCGAGCTGGAGGCCGCCGGCCGCCGCCCATACCTGGTGCCGCGAGGGGGCGCCACCGCGATCGGAGCGCTGGGCTACCTGGACGCGGCGGGCGAGCTGGCCGGCCAGCTCGAGGCGGCGGGCGTGGAGCCCGAGCTGATCGTCGTGGCGGCCGGGTCCTGCGGCACCCTGGCCGGCCTGCACGCCGGCCGCGCGGCCCACGGCCTCCCGGGGCGACTGGTGGGCGCCTCGGTGAGCCGCCCACTCGACGAGTGCGAGGAGCGGGTCCTGCGGATCGCGACGGAGGCCGCCGAGCTCGCGGGGACGGCGGGGCCGCGGGCGTCCGACGTCTCCGTCGTCGACGCCCGCGGCCCCGCCTACGCGGAACCCTCAGAGGAATCCGACGCCGCCGCGAGGCTCGCCGCCGACACCGAGGGGCTCCTCCTGGACCACGTCTTCACGGCGAAGGCGATGGCCGCCTTCCTCTCGATGGCGGGGGACGGCCCGTCGGTCTTCGTCCACACGGGCGGCATCGTGGCCGCGATCGAGCGAGCGGGAGGAGGAGGTCATGGCTGAGGCAGGCGTGGGCCCGTCGCCGGAGGCGCCGGCGCCCGAGCTGATCGAGGCCGGGTTCCGGCTCGAGGTCGCCGACGCGCCCTACCTGCACCGCGGGCTGAACCTGGCCGACATGGCGCACGTGCTCGTGCTGCTGGAGCAGGGGATCGCGCCCCCCGAGCCGGCGCAGCGGCTGCTGCGGCTGCTGCTCGAG
>DASUTZ010000013.1:0-5031 GCA_036374295.1 Actinomycetota bacterium | reverse complement strand
GGGCGATGGCCGAGGCCGGCAGCGAGGAGGGCGCGATCGAGGAGGAGGAGAAGGAGCTGATCCACTCGATCTTCGAGTTCGGCGACACGATCGTGCGCGAGGTGATGGTCCCGCGGCCCGACATGGTCACGATCGGGAAGGACGCCTCTCTGGACCACGTCCTCGACCTCGTCCTGCAGCACGGGTATTCGCGAATCCCGGTGACGAGCAACGGGCTCGACGAGATCGCGGGCGTCGTCTACGCCAAGGACGTCCTCCGTCAGCTCCACCGGGGGCGGCGGGACCGCACGGTGGAGGACCTGATGCGCAAGCCGTACTTCGTCCCTGAGTCGAAGAAGGTCTCCGAGCTCCTCCGGGACATGCAGCGCGAGAAGTACCACCTGGCCATGGTCGTGGACGAGTACGGGGCCGTGGCCGGGCTCGTCACACTCGAGGACCTGCTCGAGGAGATCGTGGGGGAGATCGAGGACGAGTACGACCGCGAGGAGCCGAACGTCGAGCCGGCCGGCGAGGACCGCCTCCGCGTGAACGCCCGCCTCCCCGTGGACGAGCTGAACGAGCTCCTCCAGGTGGAGCTCCCCAACACCGAGTGGGACACGGTGGGCGGTCTCGTGATGGGCATCCTGGGCCGCGTCCCCGCGGTAGGGGAGCAGGTCGAGTTCGAGGGCCTGCGCTTCACGGCCGAGCGCGTGCAGGGGCGGCGCATCGCCAAGATCCTGATCGAGCGCCTGCCCCCCGAGCCGGCGGAGGCCACCGCTGAGTAGCGTCGACCAGGACCGGGTCCGGGCCCTGCTCGAAGCCGCCCGGGAGGCCAGGGACCTGGCCTACGCGCCCTACTCGGGGTTCCGGGTGGGGGCCGCCGTCCTCACCGCCGACGACCGCCTCGTGCGCGGAGCGAACGTGGAGAACGCCGCCTACCCGCTCTCGGTCTGCGCCGAGCGAACGGCGATCCAGCGCGCCGTCACCGAGCCCGGGAGCCGCGAGGTAGTGGCCGTGGCCTTCGTCTCGTCGGGCGAGGGCGAGACGTGGCCCTGTGGGGGATGCCGTCAGGTCCTGCACGAGTTCGGGCCCGGGATGGTCGTGATCACCGAGGACGCCCAGGGGGAGCCCGTCCAGCGCCTGCTCGCCGAGCTCCTGCCCGAGGCGTTCGGACCCGCCGACCTCCCGTGACGCGATCCGGCTTCGTGGCCGTCGTCGGCCGCCCCAACACGGGCAAGTCGACCCTGGTGAACGCCCTCGTGGGGCAGAAGGTCTCGATCGTCTCCGACAAGCCGCAGACGACCCGGGGCAGGATCCGCGGCGTGGTGACCGGGGAGGGCTATCAGGTCGTGCTCACCGACACCCCAGGCTTCCACAAGCCCCGCACCCTGCTGGGGGAGCGCCTGAACGAGATGGTGGGCGAGTCGACCGGCGACGTGGACGCGATCGTCCTCGTCGTGGACGGGGCCGCGGGCGTGGGGCGGGGGGACGCGTACGTGGCGGCCCGCCAGGTCTCGCCCCACGAGGTCCTCAAGGTCTGCGCCGTGAACAAGGTGGACCGGCTGTCGAAGCCGGCCGTCCTGCCCCAGCTCGAAGCCGCTTCCGCGCTGGCCGACTTCGACCACGTGATCCCCGTCTCGGCCCGGACCCGGACGGGTGTGCCCGGGCTCCTGAGGATCCTCGTGGAGGCCCTTCCCGAGGGGCCGTTCCTGTTCCCCGAGGGCGAGGCCACCGACCAGCCGCTGGAGCGACGTGTGGCCGAGATCGTCCGGGAGAAGGCGCTCGCCGCCACGCGGGAGGAGGTCCCGCACTCGATCGCCACCGAGGTCGAGGAGCTGGAGCGCGAGGACGGGCTGATCCGGATCCACTGCCTCGTGCTCGTGGAGCGGGAGTCCCAGAAGGGCATCGTGATCGGGAAGGGCGGCGAGATGCTGAAGCGGATCGGGACGGAGGCCCGCCGGGAGCTCGAGGCGCTCCTAGGCGAGAAGGTCTACCTCGAGCTTCGGGTCAAGGTGCTGCGCGACTGGCAGCGGGACCCCAAAGCGCTCCAGCGGCTGGGCTACTAGAGCACCCGAAGGCCGAGGGCGAACGCGCCGTCGCCTTCCTCGAAGGTGGCGAACACCTGGAGCAGGTACCTCCCCGGCTCCACGTCGATCGTGGCGGAGCCGTCCTCGAGCGGGAGGTCCTGCACCACCTGCAGCTCGGCGGCCACGTCCCCGGGCCGGAAACGAGCCACGCCGACCTCGACGGTCTCCGCGTCGCCCGACACGGTCAGCGTCCCGCCGCGGCGCACCTCCACGTACGCCTCCGGCTCGGTCGGGAAGCCATCGACGCACGTGGAGACACCCGGCGAGTCCCAGCACGAGGTGTGCGCGTCGACCTCCACCTCCTGGCCCCCGCCCCTCAGCCGGGCGAGGGGACCCTCCGGGGCGGCCACGAGCGTCAGCGTGGCCCCGCCCCCGGGAGAAGGGGAGGGCGTGGCGAGCGGACCGACCTCGGGAGTCCGGTCCTCGCCCACCTCCGCACACCCGACGGCGAGCGCCGCGAGCGTGAGGACGGTCGCGATCCTCTTCATGTCGGGTCAGACCCGGGGACGGGCCGGGAGGTTCCCGCCTACTCGATCACGATCGTCCCGACCATGCCCTCCGCCTCGTGGAACCGGCAGAAGAACTCATGGGTGCCCGCGTCGAGGTTCTCGAAGAGGTCCTCGGACTCCTCCTCCTCGCCGGGATCGACGTCCTCGCTGACGTCGGTGTCCCGGATCGAGAAGTTGTGCGGCAGGTCGCCGGCGTTCACGAGCGTCATCTCCTGGGTCGAGGACACGACCAGGCAGTTCGGCTCGAAGAACGAGTCCCTCATCGTGAGCGGGGCGGGAGCGCCGCCCGCGCTCGAGACCTCGGCGCACCCGGTCGGGGTGGCCTCCACGTCCACGTCGTCCTCGGCGGTGTCGTCTTCGACCGTCACGGCCGGGCTCGGGCCCGCCTCCGGATCCTCGACCTCCGCCTCGCACGCCGTCGCCAGGAGGGCCGTCATGATGGCAATCAGAGCGATGTTCTTCATCATGGAAGCGGGCATACCCGATGAGCAGGTCAACGAAACGGACGAAGCGAATCGCACTGGTCGCCCTGATCGCGCTGGCCACCGCGTGCGGGGGCGACGAGGGATCGGTCGGGCCGCGTGACGTCGAGCTCGAGAGCGTCCTGGCCGACCCCGACGGTCACGACGGCGAGCGCCTGCGGTTCCGGGCGTTCTACGTTGGGTCGTTCGAGCTGAGCGTCCTCACCGCGGCGCTGGCCGAGTCGTACCCGCCCCAGCCCGCCGAGCCCACGATCTGGGTGGAGGCCCGGCCGCGGGGGGACTGCGTGGTCAGTGACGTGGGCGTCACCTGGGCCGAGGTGGTCGCCGAGGGCGTGTTCCGGTACGAGCAGGGGGGCGGCTTCGGCCACCTGGGGATCCACAGGATGCAGCTCGAGGGCGCCCGGCTGGCCTGTCCCTGACGATCCGCGGATGTTCGATATCATCGCCCGCATGGATCAGCGCGCCTCCCGACGCTCGACGCCTGATGTCCGCTGAGCCCAAGCGGGAGCTCCAGGGCCCCCGGGCGGTCCTCCGCTTCATCGGCCGGAGCGGGAAGCGCATCGGGGTCACGATCGTGGGGTTCCTGCTCCTGCTGGCCGGGGGCATCATGATGGTGACGCCCGGGCCCGGCACCGTGGCCATCATCGCGGGCCTCGCCATCCTCGCCACCGAGTACACCTGGGCCGAGATCATGCTCGACAAGGTGAAGGAGAAGGCGAAGCAGGCGGGCGACGCCGTCCGCAAGCGGTCTCGGCGGAACAAGCCCGACCCGGAGCCGCCCGCCTAGTCCACGATCAGCGCGGTCACCATCCCGAACATCCCGTCGGGCCCCTCGGCGTGCGTCAGAACGTGGCAGTGGAACGCCCACGGGCCCGGCTCGGTGGCCCGCACCAGGACGTCCACCCGCTGCCCGGGCGCGACCAGCACCGTGTCCATCATGTATGGCCGACGCAGGATGTGTCCGTCGAGTGCGACGACCTCCTGGGGCATCCCGTGGAGATGCATCGGGTGGACCTGGAGCCCCTCGTTCATGTAGCGGATCCGGATCAGGTCGCCCTCCGAGGCCACGACGGGCTCGGTTGCCGGGAAGCCCTTCCCGTTGATCGAGAATCCGAGCGGACCGTCGTTCAGGATCATCGTGGCGTCCACATCCACCTCGGGGTCCGCGGGGTCGGGGACGATGAACGCGCCGAGGAGCCCCATCGGGACCTGCTCCTGCGCGTTGAAGTGCGAGTGGTACATGTTGCTCCCGGTGTTGCGCACCCGGAACTCGTAGGTGAAGGACTCGCCCGGCATGATCGCGTCCTGGTTGATCACGGGGACGCCGTCCATGTCGTTGGGGACGATCATCCCGTGGAGGTGGAGCGTCGTGGGCTGGGGAAGCTCGTTGTGGAGGATGATGCGAACCCGATCGCCCAGCTCGGCCCGGAGCTCCGGCCCCGGCACCTGCCCGTTGTAGGCGAAGGCGTCGAAGACCTTCCCCGGCTCGACCTCCCAGCGGATCGCCTCGGCCGTGAGCTCGAAGACCTTGGTGCCGTTCGGCAGAACCTCGGGCTCGAGGGGCTGGCCGCCGCGGCCCTCCGTCTCGGCGGGGAAGGAGCCGGTGCGCTCGGCGTCGTGCGCCACCATCTCCTCGGGGGTCATGGCGGCCATGCCGTCGTGCTCGCCGGTCCCCGCCTCGCCGACGAGGAGTGTTCCCCGCATCCCTCCGTCGGCGTGCCCGGGGACCTCGCAGATCATCTCGTATTCACCTGCTGCGATGTCGTCGGCCTCGAGGGTGGCGGTGCCGCCGGGAGGGATCATCGGCGTGGCCCCTACCCCGTCGATGGCGAGGTTGTGCTCGACGCTGCCCGTGTTGCGGACGGTGATCGAGAGGGAACCGGGCTGGGCGGAGAGCTCCTCGGGGTCGAGGAAGAGCTCGCCGATCTCGATCTCGAGGTCTGGGGAGCCGGTCGCGGCCGCGGGAGCGGCCGC
>DASUTZ010000012.1:0-6909 GCA_036374295.1 Actinomycetota bacterium | reverse complement strand
GCTGCGCGGGCTCGGCCGCCCCGCCCCACACGGGCTCCCTGGGGCCTCCTGGCCGCCGGCCTCGCCGTCTCGGCCCTCGTCGTCCTTCCCGTCGCCTACCTCGTGATCCGGGTGGCCGACGCCGACGCCGCGAGCTGGGATCTGATCCTCCGCAGCAGGACCGCCTGGCTGGCCCTGCGGACGATCGGGCTCGCCGCCGCGGTGACCGCCGCCGCGGTGACGCTCGGGGTCGCCCTCGCGTGGCTCACCACCCGCACCGACCTGCCCTTCCGCCGGGTGTGGTCCGTCGTCTTGGCCCTCCCCCTCGTGTTCCCGAGCTACGTCGGGGCCTTCGTGCTGATCTCGGCCCTCGGGCCCCGGGGGATGTTCCAGCAGCTGCTGTCTCCGCTGGGCGTCGAGCGCCTTCCGGACATCAGCGGCTTCCCCGGCGCCTTCCTCGCCCTCACCCTCTTCACCTATCCGTACGTCTTCCTGATGACGGCCGCTGGGATCCGCGGGATCGGGTCCTCCATGGAGGAAGCCTCGCGGAGCCTCGGTCACAGCCGGTGGCGGACGTTCCGGGCGGTCACCCTCCCCCTCCTTCGGCCCTCGATCGCCGCCGGCGCCCTCCTCGTCGCCCTCTACACCGTTCAGGACTTCGGCGCGGTCTCGCTGATGCGGTTCCCCGCGTTCACGCAGGCGATCTACCTCCAGTACCGGGGCGCGTTCGACCGCACGCCGGCGGCGATCCTCTCGCTCATGCTCGTGGCGCTCGCACTGGCGATCCTCTCGCTGGAGCGTCGGGCCCGGGGCCGGGCCCGCTACTACCGGGCCGAGGGGGGCGCGGAGCGGCCCCTCTCCCCCATCCCCCTGGGGCGCTGGCGGTGGCCGGCCCTCGTCGTGTGCGGCATCGTCGCGGCGCTGGGTCTGGTCCTGCCGGTCTCGGTCCTGGGATTCTGGATGATCCGCGGCTTGGCGGGGGGCGGCGAGACGACGCCGATCCTGGGACCGGCCGGGAGCTCGGTCGTCGCCTCGGGGGCCGGCGCCGCCATCGCGGTCGTCGCCGGCCTCCCCGTGGCGATGCTCGCGGCCCGGTACGGCGGCCGCTGGGTCTCCCTCACCGAGCGCACCACCTACCTGGGCTACGCGCTCCCCGGGATCGTGGTCGCCCTCGCGTTCGTCTTCTTCGCCGCGAACTACCTCCCCGGCCTCTACCAGTCGCTGCCCCTGCTCGTCATCGTCTACGTCGTGCTGTTCCTCCCGCAGGCCTCCTCGCCCCTTCGCGGCGCGCTGCTCCAGGTCAGCCCCCGCATCGAGGAGGCGGGGCGGGCGCTCGGCCACGGGCCGTGGACCTCGTTCCGCCGTCTCGTCCTTCCCTTGATCTCGCGCGGCGCGCTGGCCGGGTTCGCCCTCGTCTTCCTCACGGCACTGAAGGAATTGCCCGCTACTCTGTTACTGCGGCCGACGGGCTTCGAGACCCTGGCCACGGAGGTGTGGACGGCCGCCTCGGTCGGGCTGTACTCGAGGGCGGCGCTGCCCGCCCTGGTGCTGGTCGCGGTCTCGGCCGTGCCGCTGTACGTGCTGACGACGCGGGTGGAGGTGCGAGAGCGCTGAGCGAGACGGTCCTACGGGTCCGAGGGGTATCGAAGCGGTTCGACGACACCGTGGCCCTGGACGGCTTCGACCTCGAGGCGAGCCGCGGGGTCCTCCTCGCCCTGCTGGGCCCGAGCGGGTGCGGCAAGACCACTGCCCTACGGGTGATCGCCGGCTTCGACCGACCCGACGCGGGGACGGTCGAGATCGCGGGCCACCGCGTGGCGGGGGCCGGCACGTGGGTGCCCCCGGAGCGGCGCCGGGTGGGCATGGTTTTCCAGGACTGGGCGCTCTTCCCCCACCTGGACGTGGAGCGCAACGTCGCCTTCGGGCTGCCGCGCGACGAGCGGCATCGGGTGCGGGAGCTCCTCGAGATGGTCCACCTCGACGGGATGGAGCGGCGGATGCCGCACGAGCTGTCGGGGGGCCAGCAGCAGCGCGTGGCTCTGGCCCGTGCCCTCGCCCCCTCGCCCGAGATCATCCTGCTGGACGAGCCCTTCTCGAATCTGGACGCCACGCTCCGGGCCGGGGTCCGGGCCGAGGTCCGCCGTGTGCTCCACGAGGCCGGCGTGACGGCGATCTTCGTCACCCACGACCGCGAGGAGGCGCTGGCGATCGCCGACGAGGTCGCGGTGATGGCGGAGGGGAGGATCCTCCAGACCGGCATCCCCCACGAGGTCTACGAGCGGCCCTCGGACCCGCTCGTGGCCGGGCTGCTGGGCGACGCGAACCTGATCCCCGCGGACGTCCGGGGCGGCCTGATCGAGACGCCGCTCGGGGCTCTGCCGGCCGACGGCTGGCGGGACGGGCCGGTGGGCCTCGTGGTGCGGCCCGAGAGCATCGCCCTGGAGCCCGACCCCTCGAGCGAGGCCCTCGTGGAGGACGTGGAGTTCTACGGCCACGATCAGCTCTTCGGGGTGCGGCTCCCCGACGGCAGCCTGCTCAAGGTCCGCTGCTTCGGGGCCCGCGACGACCTCCGGGTGGGCACACCGGTGCGGGCCCGCCTCCTGGCCGCCCCGCGCCTCTATCGCTAACGCGGCGCGGCGTCCGTCGCCGCCTCGCCTCCCGCGCCCGCCACCTCCGCCGCCGCCTCCTCGTCGGGGGCCGGGCTGCGGATCACGTCGGGACGCTCTCGCCTCCCCCGCAGCAAGGCCAGCAGCGGGAGGGCGAACAGCGCCGAGACGCCCGACACCACGAACCCCGCCGGGATCGAGCGCGTCTGCGACAGCCAGCCCAGCCCGACCTGGCCCCCGACGCTCCCCAGGCTCCCGAAGAGCCCGTCGAACGAGATCACGGTGGCCCGCTGGGCGGACGGAATCATCTCGTGGAGATAGGCTTGCTTGATCGGCGTGGCCATCGCCGAGACGAGGATCCCCCCCACGAAGATCGCGACCGCGAGGTAGAAGCTCGACACCATCCCCACGACGGCGAGCGAGACGGCGTAGGCGGCCGCCCCGACGAGGAGGATCGTGGAGCGGCGGCGGCCTGGCTTGGCCACGATCCGCACGAGCGCGTTCCCGCCGATCTGAGCCAGCGCGATCAGCGCGGCCACCACCCCCGCCACCCATATCAGGTCTCCCCGCCCGAGCAGGTCCAGGAAGTACGGCTGCCAGGCGTAGAACGCCCAGGCCCCCACCCCGAATTGGATGAACGAGACGAGCATGAGGAGGCGCACGGCGGGCCGTCCCCACCCGTGACGTACGCTCGCGCGAGCGACGTCGCCCACCTCCCGGCGCACGTCCCGGAGACGCAGGGCCCTCGGCGTGAAGCCCTCGTCCCGCATCCAGGCGAACGCCACCCCGAACGCCAGCAGCAGGAGGGCCGCCCGCGCCAAGTACGGGAACCCCAGGTCGAGCATGCCCAGCGCGCCGCCGCTCACCGTCCCCACGAGCATCGCGGCGCTGGCCACGACCCCCCCCTTGGCGAAGACAGGGTCGAGCTCGCCCGTGTATCCGTTCTCGCGGAGCGCGTCCACGAGCCAGGCCTCCACGGCGCCCGAGTAGAAGGTGTAGGCCAGGCCGAGCACGATCGAGACCAGGACGAACGGCACGATCCCTCCGCCGACCCACGAGATCACGACGTAGCCGATCGTGCCCAGAGCGAGGATCGAGGCCGAGAGGAGGAACGACGTCCGGCGCCCCCGCGTGTCTGCGACGAGGCCCGTCGGGATCTCGAACACCACCATCCCCGCGGTCCAGGCCGCGTTGGCCACGAACGCCTCGAACAGCGTCAGGCCGGCGTCGAGCAGGAAGAGGGTGTTGACCCCCCAGATGATCGAGGCAGCCAGGTAGAACAGCCCGCTGATCACGAGGTAGGTCCGGACGATCCTCCGAGCGGCGTCCGGCACCGTCAGCCCTCGAAGGCGGGTCGCAGCTTCCCGTACGTCTCCTGGAGGAGCTCGGGCAGAACCTTCGTCTGGCCGATCACCGGCATGAAGTTGGAGTCGCCGTGCCAGCGGGGCACGACGTGCCAGTGGAGGTGCCCGGGCACGCCGGCCCCGGCCACCCGCCCCAGGTTCATGCCCACGTTGAAGCCGCTGGGCTCCCACTCGTCGCGGAGCGCTCGGACGGCGTCCCGGACGAGGGACACGGTCTCGGCCAGCTCGTCGTCCTCGAGGTCGGTGAGCTCACCGACGTGTCGGAAGGGCGCCACCATGAGGTGGCCGGGGTTGTAGGGGAACCGGTTGAGGATCACGAACGCCCCCTCGCGCCTCGCCAGGATCAGCGTCCGCTCGTCGTCGCCCTCCTGCGGCAGCTCGCAGAAGATGCAGCCGGCGTCGTCGCCCGTGGTCGCCGACTTGATGTACTCCATGCGCCACGGCGTCCAGAGACGCTCCATCAGGCGAGGTCCCCGACGGGCCCGGTCTCCACGGCCCTAGACCGGACCTCCTCCGCGGCCCGCCGCACGAACGCCTCCACGGAGACGCCGCGGGCCTCGGTCCCCGACCGGTCGCGAACCGAGACGGTGTCCGCCTCGATCTCCTTGTCTCCCACCACAAGGGCGTAGGGGACCTTCTGGAGCTGGGCGTCCCGGATCTTCTTGCCGAGGGTCTCGCGCGACGCGTCGACCTCGGCGCGCAGCCCGCCCTGGCGGAGGCGTCGCGCGAGACCCTCGGCGTGCTCCGCGTGTCGGTCGGCGATCGGGACGATGCGGGCCTGCACCGGCGAGAGCCACGGGGGGAACGCCCCCGCGAAGTGCTCGATCAGCACCCCCAGGAACCGCTCCACCGAACCCAGGATCGCCCGGTGGATCATCACGGGGCGGTGCCGCTGGTTGTCCTCGCCCATGTACTCCATGTCGAAGCGCTCGGGCAGGGCGAAGTCGACCTGCACGGTCGTGAGCTGCCACAGGCGCCCGATCGCGTCGTGGAAGTGGAAGTCCACCTTCGGCCCGTAGAACGCGCCCTCGCCCTCCGCGAGCTCGTACGGCATGCCGCTCCGGTCCAGCGCCTCGCGCAGAGCCTGGGTGGCCCGTTCCCACATCTCCTCGTCGCCGATCGCCTGGCCCGGCTGGGTCGAGAGGTGGATCACCGGGTCCTCGAACCCGAACGTCCGGTGGATCTCGAGCGTGAGATCGAAGACCCCCAGGATCTCTTCGGTCAGCTGGTCCGGCGTGCAGATGATGTGGGAGTCGTCCTGGGTGAGCCCGCGCACGCGGAGCAGCCCGTGCAGCACCCCCGGCTTCTCGTACCGGTACACGGTCCCCAGCTCGGAGAGCCGCAGCGGCAGCTCGCGGTACGAGCGCGTGCGCGACCGGAAGATCAGGACGTGGAACGGGCAGTTCATCGGCTTCACGTAGTAGTCGGAGCCGTCGTCGGCCGACATCGCCGGGTACATGCTCTCCGCGAACTTCTCCAGGTGGCCGCTCATCTCCCACAGCACCGACCGGGCCAGGTGGGGGGTGGCCACGAGCTCGTAGCCGCGCTCCACGTGGAGCTCACGCACCCACCGCTCCAGCTCGTTCCGGATCACGCCGCCCTTCGGATGCCAGACGGAGAGGCCCGCCCCGAGCTCGTCGGGGAACGAGAACAGGTCGAGGTCCCGGCCCAGCCGTCGGTGGTCGCGCTGCTCGGCCTCCTCGATCCTCCGGAGGTAGGTCTCCAGCTCCTCTTGGGTCTCCCAGGCCGTGCCGTAGATCCGCTGGAGCTGGGGGCGGTTCTCGTCGCCCCGCCAGTAGGCGCCGGCCACGCTCGTCAGCCTGAAGGCGCCGAGCTCGGCCGTGGACCCGACGTGCGGCCCCCGGCAGAGGTCGGCCCAGCCGTCGTTGCGGTAGACCGAGACGCTCTCGGCGCCGGCGCCCTCCTCCTCCTCCACGCCCGCGATGATCTCGATCTTGTAGGGCTGGCCGGCGAACCGCTCCAGGGCCTCGTCCCGCGAGAGCTCCTCCCGGACGAAGGGCTGGTCCTCCTCCACGATCTCGCGCATGCGGGCCTCGATCCGCTCCAGGTCCTCGGGCGTGAGCGTCTCGGGGAGGTCGAAGTCGTAGTAGAAGCCGTCCTCGATCGGGGGCCCGATCGCGTACTTCGCCCCCTCGAAGAGGTCGCACACCGCCTGGGCCATCACGTGGGCGGTCGAGTGCCGCAGGACCTCGAGCCGATCAGCGTCCGCCATCCCCCTGCTCCTTCACCGCGCCGGGCGCGCGGACGCCATGATAGCCGCCGTCAGGTCGCCAGCGGCTCCACCTGGCTCGTGCAGCTGGGACAGCGCGTCGCCGCGACCGGGATGTCCGTCGTGCAGAACGGGCACCCCCGGACGACGGCCTCCTCCTCGCCCGATCGCGCGGCCCGCTGGTCCCCCTTGACGATCAGGAACGGCACGAAGGCGATCACGAGGAAGTTGACCAGCGCGGTGAGGAACGACCCGTAGCGGATCACGCCCTCTCCGACGGTGAAGGTCAGCTCGTCGAAGTTGGGCTCGCCCACCGCAGCGGCGATCAGCGGCATCACGACCCCGTCGATCAGGGCCAGCACGACCGCGTTGAAAGCTAGGGCGAGCACGACCGCGATCGTCGAGCAGGTTGCCCTTGAGCGCGAACCCCTTGAAGTCCCTCCAGAGGCCCATCGCCACCTCCTCGGTCGGATGACGCGAGGATGCCCTCTCCGCGCTCCCGGTGCCAGGTCAGGCCAAGGAGGTGCCCGCGTCGGGGTGGAAGGGCGCCCCTCGCTCGGGGTCGATCTCGTACCGGTCGATCGCCTCGGCCACCTGCTCGGGCTTCACCTCGCCCATCTCGGCCAGCGCCGCGAGCGTGGCCACGACGACGTGCTCCGCGTCCACCTCGTAGAAGCGGCGCAGCGCCGGCCTGGTGTCGGAGCGTCCGAACCCGTCGGTCCCGAGCGAG
>DASUTZ010000011.1:0-5728 GCA_036374295.1 Actinomycetota bacterium | reverse complement strand
CCATAAGAGCGGAAGCTGACGGCTACAGCGTGCGAACGCCAGCACACCGAGCCAGAAGATCCGGTTGCTCCCCGCGCATGGGGGCGAAGCTCCCGACGAATTCGAGGAACGCCCATCGCGTTCTACCGGATGGGCGAAGGGTCACCTGTCGTTCTCCTCCACGGCGGGCTTACGGACAGCCGGGTATGGCGCCGGCAGCTCGATGATCTGTCCGACGGATTCACGGTGGTGGCCTGGGATGCGCTCGGCTGCGGCAAGCCATCGGATCCTCCTGAGAGGTTCGCCGGGCCGAGTACGCAAATGCTTCTCGGGTCTAGGACCGCCCCGCAACGCAATGCACCCGATCCGGGTGGCGTGCTCCAGGCTGGCGGAACCGCCCGCGGAGTCGCCGCGACCGTGTACTAACATTCGGGTAGTCGGGTACTTGGTGGTGACCATGTAGTGGTGGCGCGGAAGACGGTGCTGCAGATGTGGGTCGAAGCCAACGATCGGATCGAGTTGGTGACGCCCAAAGACCTCGCTGAGGAGATCGCCTCCGGTCAGATCCTGCTTCTGGATGTTCGTTTACCCATCGAGATCGAGCGGCGGGGGACCATTGCCGGATCAGTTCCCGTACCGCGGCAAGTGGTGGAGTGGTGGGCTGATCCGGATAGTCCGTATTTTCGGCCGGACGGCGTCTTCGGGAATTTCGACAGAAGGGTGATCACGTTCTGCGATGGCGGCGGAAACGGTGCTTTCACTGCTGTGGCGCTGCAAGAACTCGGCTATCGCAATGTAGCCACGCTCGAAGGCGGCTTCTACGGGTGGGTCGGTGCAGGCCTGCCCGTCCTCGGCCCCTCCGACAGACCCCCGAGCGATACCTAATCTGGGTGTCCCCGCGCCGTTCCGGATACATCGACGGATCTTGTAGGGCCCGAACTCCGCGACACCTGCACGACGTTCGCCACGCTTGTGCCGGTGTCCGAGGGGGTAATCGCGCGAAGGCGGGATCAGGAACTGGCCGGTGCTCCCTCGATCAGCGCGTCCACCGCGTGGACGATGCCGTTCGACGCCAGGATGTCCGCCTCACGAACAGTGGCTCCCCGACCATGATCTCCCCGCCTGCGGCGATGACCGGCACCGATCCCGCCGGGTTCGGGCGTGGTTGACATAGCGTCCATCTACCAGCAACTTCGGGCGAGATTGGTGAAGCGGCCGGGATAGGCGAGCGGCTGGGCAGGTCGGGCGCCTGCGGGCCATTCGTGGCCTCGATCACCACGAGGTGAAGCCTCCTTTCTGGAGGACGCGGTCGTGAGGCGTGTGCCCAACCGGCGACCCCGGATTACATCGATGTAAGAGCGGAGGCGGACGGGAATCGAACCCGCCAGGCGGCTCGTCGCCTCCTCACCGGTTTTGAAGACCGGGGGGCCCACCAGGAACCCTGACGCCTCCGCCTCCGAGGATACGCGGCGGCGTGAGGCGAAGCGTGCCTCCGGATCTTTCCGGAGCCACGGACGATCCTGGGCCGGCTGAGCGAACCCTCACCGCGGACCCATCGAATGCCGGATGAGGTCCATCCGAGGGCGACCACCCGGGTCGTCCGAGCGAAAGGAGGTTCGATGCGAAGGGTACTCACGGTGGTCTTCGCGGGGGCGCTTCTCCTGGGACCGGCAAGTCCGGCGCTCGCCGATCCACACCCGTCCCAGGGGGCGGCGAGCGAGGGGCGCAACGAGGCCGGTTTCGGGGGAGGGCCGCACTGCCACGTCCTCATCACGAACCGCACCCCGTTCGACAGCACGCCCGCCTTCCCCTCCCACACGGCACACCTTGCGTCCGGGGTCGGGCACGTGTTCGCCGCCGACCCGAACTGCGACGGGCTGCCGGGTTGACCGGGGCGGTGGGGCTCCCGCTCTCGAGCGGGAGCCCCACCGGCCGGCCCCCTGCGTCTCCGGGGCGGGGCATGCTTGACACCCTCGGAGGCCTGCTCCAAGGTGAGCCAGCCATGAGGAGGTCGGCCTGATGTCCAGGGGGAAGTTCGCGGATCGGTGGGCCGCCAGGCCTCAGGCGGGCGGCGCTCGAAGGCTCGCCGACCTCCAGGACGCGATCGCCGCGGCGCCGCTGTTCGCCGAGGTCCCGAAGCGCCATCTCCGATCGCTCGCGCTGCTCAGCCGGGTGTCGTCGTACCCCCTGGGGACCGAGATCGTCCGCCAGGGGACCGAGGGAGACACGTTGTACGTGGTCCTGGAGGGCGAGGCCCGGATCGTGAAGGGGCGGCGCACGATCGCTCGCATGAAGCCGGGGGACTTCTTCGGAGAGCTGGCCATCTTCGACGGGGAGCCCCGCGCGGCCTCGGTCGTGGCCGAGGGACCGGTCCTCTGCCTGAAGCTCGAGGGACCGGACTTCCGCAAGGTGCTGCTGCGGGAGCCGCGGCTCGGCCTGAAGATCATGACGGCGATGGCCAGGCGGCTCCGAGAGTCCTGAGCCCGGGTACCCTGTCCGGCATGTCCCCCGTGCGGGACGCGGTCGTGGCCGTGATCCGGAGGGAGGAGCGGGTCCTCATGGTCCGGCGGGGCCCCGACGCTCCGATGGCCGGCTGCTGGGCGCCGCCGGGCGGCAGGATCGAACCGGGGGAGACACAGGAGGAGGCGGTCTCGCGCGAGGTGCGCGAGGAGCTCGGCCTCGAGGTCCGGCCGGTGGAGAAGGTCTGGGAGTGCCCCACCCACGACGGCGGGTACCTCCTGCACTGGTGGCTGGCGGAGGCGAGCGCCGGGGAGATCCGGCCCGACCCGGCGGAGGTGAGCGAGGCTCGATGGATCCTCCCGGAGGAGTTCGATGATCTCGAGCCCACCTTCGAGGCCCATCGCCCGTTCTTCGAGGAGATTCTCCCGACGCTCTGAGCGTCAGGAGAGCCAGCGCTCCGGGAGCCGGGCCACCCCGGCATGGTGATCCGACCACGCCGTCCACACGCTCTGTGCCCAGGAGAGGATCGCCTCGGCCAGCGCCTCGGGTGTCTCCGCCCGAGCGACGTCCACGATCGTCAGCGACCCCAGGTCCTGGGGGGGAGGGAGGTGGGGCCAGGGACCCTCCCGGCTCGCGATCCGATGGTAGAGGGGCGGGACCTCGACCGGCGGGACCCCTCGCTCCAGCATCAGGTGGAGGCCCACGAGGTGGATCACGATGGACTTGTCGGGATGCTCGCCTCCGGGGTGCTGGGCCGCGTAGGCGTCCACGAGGAGCTGATGGGCCCGGCCCGCGACGGCCACGTCCTGGAGGATCCGACCGGACACCTTGCCGAACACCGCCCAGCACTCGGCCGAGGAGTTGAAGTAGGCGTGGGTGGCGCCCGCCCGCTGGGGTAGCTCGACACCGCACCCGGGGCATGTCGTCGTCTCCTGGTCGCGCACCGGCGGAGCATAGCGCCGAGCATCCCGAGAGGGGCGATACCATGGCCTACATGGAGGCCGCGTTCTTCGACCTCGACAAGACGATCATCTCGAAGTCGAGCTCCCTGGCCCTCACCAGGCCGCTCTACCGAGCCGGCTTCGTGACCAGGTCGCAGCTCCTCCGGGGCGCCTATGCGCAGATGGTCTATCTGCTGCTCGGGGCGGACGAGAAGCGGATGGACCGGGCCAAGGAGGGGATGCTGGCCCTCTCCAAGGGATGGGACCGAGAGGAGCTCGAGGCGCTGATCCGGGACGTGCTGGAGGACGTGGTGGATCCGTTCATCTATCAGGAGGCCCTCGACCTCATGGCCCTCCACAAGGCCCTGGGGCGGAGGGTGTTCATCGTCTCGTCATCGCCGGAGGAGATCGTGCGCCCGCTGGCGAATCGCTTAGGGCTCACCGACGTGGTCGCGACCCGGGCGGAGATCGAGGACGGGAGGTATACAGGGGAGCTCGAGTTCTACTGCTACCGGGAGCAGAAGGGGGAAGCGATCCGCGAGGTGGCCGAGCGAGAGGGGATCGACCTCTCAAGGTCCTACGCGTACTCGGACTCGGCGACCGACCTCCCGATGTTGGAGGCGGTGGGCAACCCGATCGCGGTCAATCCCGATCGCGATCTGCGGAGGATCGCCGAGGAGCGAGGCTGGCAGATCCGGGACTTCCGGCGCCCTCCTGGTCTGGACGATCCTTCGTCCGAGGCTCGCGCAGCGCCGCGGCGGCTGAGGGCCGATTGCGACCCCCTCGGGCCCCCGGTATAGGATGGCCTCGAGGGGCCGCGAGGTTCCTCCGAAGAGGGCAGAACCCACGCTCGATCTGCCGCGGGAGGCAAGGCCCGGACCCGCCTCCCGGCGACCCGGGTCGATGATGAGAGCGCCTGGTAGCTGCCCTCTTCGTCTGTGGTCAGCCTTCGGTGAACCCTCCCTTCCGCAGGCGCCGCACCAGCCGCTCGGTGCGGTCGGCGGCGTCCTCCAGCATCTCGAGCGAGATGCACCCCTGGATCGCCAGCACCTCGGTGACCACCCAGGGGGGCAGGTCGGACGGCTGGCGCCCCTCGATAAGGGCATCGAGGCGCATCACGGCCCGTTCCAGCCTGAGCTCGAGGGGCTCGTGCTCCTCGCGCCATCCTCGGAGATCCACCACCGCAGCCATGGCCGTCACGGTAGCGACCGCCACTGACACGAACCCGGGCCCGCCTAGAATGGCCTCATGCATGCCGATCGCGAAGCCGTCGCCGAGCTGCTCGCCGCGATCACGTACGGGGAGCGCCTCGCCGTGCGAAGGCTGGAGGATTCTGTGGGGCTCGCCCCCGAGCCGCCGGTGCAGAAGGAGCAGCGGCACGTCGCGGAGCGCGAGCGCGAGCGGCTGGAGCTGCTCGAGGCCCGCCTGCGGGAGATGGACGGCCTGGCCCTCGAGGATCGCTTCGCGCCCTTCTTCGACGCGTTCTTCGAGGCCACGGTCCCCACCGACTGGGTGGAGGCGCAGACCTTCCACTACGTGGGCGACGCCCTCGTCTCGGACCTCGCGGAGGCCCTCCTCCCCACCCTCGATCCCGTGACGGCCGAGGTCGTCCGGCGCGCGGTGGGGGAGCGAGACGAGCAGGACGCCTTCGCTCTCGATCAGGTGACGGCGGCCCTGCGCGACGACCCGGCGGAGACCGAGCGGATCGCCTCCTACGCACGGACCGTCGTCGGCGAGGCGCTCACGCAGACCAGACGGGCCCTCGACGCCAGCGAGGCGGTCTCGTCGCTGCTCGGGGAGCCCGAGGACCAGAAGCGGATCCTCCTGGATCTGCTGGATCGGCACCGCAGACGGCTCGACCGGCTCGGGATCGAGCCGGTCGAGCCGGAGCCCTAGAGCGCCGCCCGCTCAGCGGGTGTCGTTCCGGGAGCGGTCGTTCGTCTTGTTCTTCGTCCAGTCCCGCTTGCTCTTGCCGGGGCCGTCCTTCGTCCGGTCTCGGGTCAGGTCGCCGCGGCTGCGGTCCCGGTCGCGGGTCACCGGCGTGTGCCGGCTGTTCGTCTTGTCGTTGCTGTTGATGCCGCTGGTGAAGCTGGACGCGCTGTCGTCGGTGTCGTCGTCGTCGTCCAGGCTGTAGGCGGTCTCCTCCCAGAGATCCTCCTCCCGGACCACGGCCTCCTCGCGCTCCCCGCCGAGCGCGGAGAGTGGCATCGCGGCCCCGAACGCGAACGCCAGGACGGCGATCAGGATCCTCGAGATCATCTGCTCCTCCTTCGTCCTCCGAACATGGCCCCAGTGTGAGCCCGCCGGATGAGACGTCCGTTGGAGGGGGATGAGGGTCCTCTCACCCT
>DASUTZ010000010.1:0-2854 GCA_036374295.1 Actinomycetota bacterium | reverse complement strand
CCGTGGTCGGTGAGGCCGATCGCCGGCATCCCCATCTCGGCGGCCCGGTCGAGCATCGAGGGCGCGCTGCTGCCCGGCGTGATGCGCGCGAACCCGTCCAGGAGCGAGAACTCCGTGTGCGTGTGGAGATGGACGAAGCTGCTGCTCACTGTCCCTCCGGGGGAAGGGTCGGCCACGGCCTCCCGCGCTGTGGATAACCTGTGGATTGATTACATCCTTGTAATTCCTGCGCTCCCAAATCTATACTCCGGCCCGAGGCCGGTCAAGAGGAGACGGCGATGCGCCTGTCCTATTCGAGCATATCCACCTACGAACGGTGCCCCGCGCAGTTCCGCTTCCAGTACCAGGAGCGGCTGCCCACGGCGCCCGGCCCCGCCCTGTCGTTCGGGAGCTCGCTGCACGAGGCGCTCCGACGGTTCCACGATCGCCCGGTCCCCGTGGCGCCCCCCGTCGAGGAGCTGCTGGAGATGCTGGAGGACGTGTGGATCTCCGAGGGCTTCCGGACGCCGGAGGAGGAGGTCCCCTACCGCGAGCACGGGCGGCAGGTGCTTCGCCAGTACCACCTGGACAACGCGGCCGACTACCGGATCCCGGCTGCGCTCGAGCACCACTTCTCGATCGACGTGGACGGCGTCACGGTCTCGGGCGTGATCGACCGCATGGACCGCCTCCCCGGCGGGGGCTACGAGATCATCGATTACAAGACGAACCGCCGGCTCCCCCCGAAGCGCATCGTGGAGGACGACCTCCAGCTCTCGATCTACGCGCTGGCCGCGCGCGAGGTCTGGGGCATCGAGCCCGAGCGGCTCACGCTCTACTACCTCCTCCCCGGCCAGCGGATGACCACCACCCGCTCCCCGGCCCAGCTCGACGACCTCCGCCGGCGGGTCGCCGCGGTGGCCGAGCGGATCGAGGCGGGGCGATTCGAGCCACAGGAGAACCGACTGTGCGACTGGTGCGACTTCCAGCCGCGGTGCCCGGTGTTTCGCCACCGCTACGAGGAGGACGGCCCACCGAAGATCAAGGAGATCGTGGACGAGTGGGTGCGGCTCAAGCGCGAGGACCGCGAGCGGTGGCGTCGCCTGGAGGAGCTGGGGGCCACGATCCGGGCCTACGCCGAGGAGCACGGCCTGAAGCGCCTCTACGGGAGCGAGGGGGCGGTCTCGCTCGTCCGGCGGGTGGAGCAGGCGATCGATCCCGCCCGCGTTCGCGAGCTGCTCGAGCCCCTGGGCCGCTACGAGGAGGTGCTGACGGTGGACCCCCGGGCGCTGGGGGACCTCGTCGAGCGGCGCCAGCTGCCGCCCGACGTGGAGGACGCCCTGCTCGCCTCCCGGGAGGCCGTCCGGGTGACCACCGCTCTCCACCTCCGCGAGCTCG
Source organism: Actinomycetota bacterium (assembly GCA_036374295.1). Taxonomy (GTDB): domain Bacteria; phylum Actinomycetota; class UBA4738; order UBA4738; family CALAEC01; genus DASUTW01. The sequence goes on along the minus strand of DASUTZ010000010.1, from coordinate 1,477 downwards.
ACCGCAGCCGGCGGTGACCGCCCTCCGCTAGGCTGACCCGGTGCCTCCCAGGAAGACCAGCCTCGCCGCGCGGGTCCGCGCGACCGCCGAGCCGTTCCTCGGGGAGAAGGAGCGCGTGCTGAAAGCAGCCGAGGCGATGAAAGGGACCCGGACGACCATGGCGGCGCTGCTCGGCCCGATCGGGTACTTCCTCCTCCTGCGCCCCCGCCACGTGGCGCTCACGAACCGACGGATCGTCGTCGCGATCCCCCCTACCCGGGGCGGGGGGACGCCCAAGCTCGACCTAGCCCTGGACCGCACGGCCACCGAGGTGGTCGAGCATCGTCCCGGGAGGCTCTGGACCCGCATCGTCCTCCAGGACGAGGAGGGCCGCCGCGTCGCCCTCAACTTCTCCCGCCCGTGGCACGAGGAGGCCGAGTTCCTCCGCCGGCGCCTCGGTCGCCGCGAGCGTGCCTGAGCGCAGCCTCCAGATCCTCGGGGAGCGGCTCCTCCACCTCGAGACGGTCGCCCGTGATGGGGTGGTCGAGGGCCAGACGACGGGCGTGGAGGAAGGGCCTCTCGAGGCCGAGCGCCTTCGCGTCGTCCCCTCCCCCGCCGTAGGCCCGGTCCCCCAGGATCGGGCGGCCGATCGAGGCCAGGTGGACCCGGATCTGGTGGGTCCGTCCCGTCTGGGGGCGGGCCGACAGCAGCGTGGCGCCCTCCAGGCGCTCCAGGACCGAGAAGCGGGTCTCGGCCTCGGCGCCGCCGCCCCGCCGGACGCGGACCCTCGCGCCGCGGCGCTCCAGCGGAGCCTCGACGGCGAAGTGGTCGTGCTCGGCGACGCCGCGCACGAGCGCGACGTACTCGCGCTCGACGGCGCGCGCCGCGAGGAGCTCCACCAGGCCCTCGTGCGCGGCGTCGCTCTTGGCCACGAGCATCAGCCCGGAGGTCCCCGCGTCCAGCCGGTGCACGATGCCCGGGCGGTCGGGATGGCTGCCCGCGGAGAGGGTCATCCCCATCCCCAGGAGGCGGTTGACCAGGGTGCCGGTCCGGCGCGACGCGGTCGGGTGCGTGACGAGACCGGGCGGCTTGGCCACGACCAGGAGGTGATCGTCCTCGTACCGGACCGGCACCCCGCCCGGCTCCGGCTCGAGCCGGCCGGCCTCGGGCAGATCGGCCTCGATCCGCTCGCCTCCCTGGAGGCGATACGACTTCGGCCTCGTCTCCCCGTCCACGAGGACGCCCCCGGCCTCGATCGCCCGCTGGGCGTCCGCCCGGGAGATCCCCGCCGCCTCGGCCAGCACCGCGTCGAGCCGGCCCGGCGCCGCCCGGACCGTGACCCGTGTCACGGCTCCGTGCGGCGCAGCCCCAGGAGCAGCAGCGTGGCCGCTCCCAGGAAGATCGCGCTGTCGGCCACGTTGAACACCGGCCAGACGTGGAAGTCGATGAAGTCCACGACCTCGCCGGAGAAGCCCGGCCCCCGGATCACGCGGTCGGT
>DASUTZ010000009.1:0-5170 GCA_036374295.1 Actinomycetota bacterium | reverse complement strand
GTGGCAGGTCCTGCTGCTCGCCATCCCCGTGCTGAGCTTCGTCCGGCTGCTGATCCTCGCTCGTCTGGCCAGGATGGGCCGGCTCGTCTCCTCGGCTCTCCGCGGCACGCGCTCGGCCCGGTCGCGGCTCGGGAGCCGGCTGGGGTGGCTCGTGGCCGTCCACCTGGTCGTGGTCCTCGGCGTCTCCGAGATCGCCTTCCAGTACCTGCCCTTCGCGAGCTTCGGTGAGGCCCTCTACGCGGTGGCGATGACGAGCGTGTCGGGCCAGACGCTCGGCATCGACCGGGGGCTGTCCCAGGTCCTCGACGTCCTGCTCGCAACCTACGCCGTCGTGGTGTTCGGGGCGCTCGCCGGGGTCTTGGGCAGCTTCTTCCTGGAGCGCAGCAGGGACGAGCAGGAGCAGGGCCCTCCGGGGGAGTCGGAGGGCGCGCTCACCGCCTGACGTTCTACGGGACGTACTGCTCCTCGATCTCGACCACCGCGCCCCCCTCGATCGTCGCCCAGAAAGGGAGGAACCGCGCGTACGCGAATCGGGACGAGGGATCCTGGATCAGTCTGGCGAAGCGCTGCAGGCCGATCTCGGTCGGCTGGGAGGGGTCCCTGCCGAGGAAGACGACGAGCACTCGGGCGTCGCCCGCCACCTCGATGGATCGGAGGAGGGCGTTCTCGTTCCGGATGTAGATGTCGTTCTCGACCCGCTCGCCCGGCCCGATGACGCCGTCCTCGATCGCCTCGCGGTCGGCCTCGTCGCCGACGTACCACTCCGCGGCGTCGAAGAGCATCCTCGGGATCTCCCCGCCCAGGTCGAGGTACCGGACGTAGCCGAAGTGCCTGCCGTCGGGGAGCGGCGGCCCGGCCACGCCCACGAGCGAGGATTCGGCGGCCTGTCGCCGGCCGATCTCATCGGCGAGGCGGTCCTCGAGACGGTCGATGCGAGCGCGGGCGGCGCGCAGGTTCCCCCGAAGCTCCCCGAGCGCGGCGCCGCGAGCCGTGCCGACGCGCTCGATCCGATCGAGGCGCGCGCGGAGGGAGCGGATCTCGTCTCCCCGACGTAGGTAGGCCCACCCGCCCAGGAGGAGCGCGACGAGCGCCAGCGCGAGCGCGATCGCCAGGATGACGATCGTCGGGCGGCGTCCGGCGGGACGCGGCGGCGGAGCCGGGGCCTCGGGCAGGGGTCGGGTCATCACCGTGGGTTCCATCACACACCTCCGATCACACCGTAGGAGGCCGGGGCGCCGAGCCCTAGAGCCGAACGGCCCGCGGGACGTGGGATGCTTGGCGACCATGAGCACCAGGACGATCGCGCTGCACCGGGACGGCTTCCCCGAGCCCGAGTGGATGGACACGGCGGTCTCGCACGCGATCCTGCGACGGGCGTCGGACGGCGAGGCCACCGAGACTCTTCGCCTGCACCGGCCGGCCAGGCTGGTCGCGTTCGGTCCCCGCGACCGCGTGGCGCCGGGGTTCCCCGAGGCGGTGGAGGCCGCCAGGGCTCGAGGCTTCGGTGTCGTGGAGCGGCTCGCGGGAGGTCGGGCCGCCGTCTTCCACGAGGGGACGATCGCCTTCTCGTGGGTGATCCCGGACGAGGCGCCGCGGGAGCGGATCCGTCGACGGTTCGACGCGATCACCGAGATCGTGGTCGAGGCCTTCCGGGCGCTCGGCGTGGACGCGCGCGTGGGGGAGGTGCCGGGCGAGTACTGCCCGGGGGAGGACAGCGTCAACGCCCGGGGGCGGGTGAAGCTGATGGGGGTGGGGCAGCGGGTGATCGCCCGTGCCGCGCACATCGGCGGCGTGATCGTCGTGGAGCGGAGCGACCTGGTGCGGGACGCGCTCCTGCCCGTTTACCGGGCCCTGGGGATCGACTGGGATCCGGCGACGGCGGGCAGCCTGGCCGAGGAGGCGCCGGGGGTGTCGTGGGAGGACGCGGAGGGGGCGCTCCTCGACGCCTTCCGCGAGCGGTACGGCGTCGAGGAGCGCCCCCTCCCCTCCGAGACGGTCGAGCTGGCCCGCGACCTCGCCGCGCGCCACATCCCCGCCTAGTCCCCGCAGACGGCCTCCTGCTCGAACCCGATCAGGGTGTCGCCGGGATCGCTCGTCGAGGTGTCGAACCCGGACCCTCCCTTCCCCAGGTCGTTGCCGCTCGTGCCGTCGGCGGTCGTGATGCAGTCGTCGCCGTCATTCCCGTAGAGCTCGTCGTTCCCGAAGTCGCCGAAGATGAAATCGGCGCCGCCCTGCCCGCGGAGCACGTCGCGGCCTCCGAGGCCGAACATGTCATCCGGGCCTGCGCCGCCGTACCCGAAGTCGCTCCCCGGACCTCCGTTCACGAGGTCCTTGCTCCTCCCGCCCTTCAGCAGGTCGTTCCCGGCGCCCCCGAAGAGGAAGTCCCGCCCCGGGCCGCCGTGGAGCGTGTCCACGCCCCCGCCGCCGCAGATCCGGTCCCGCCCGCCGCGGCCGCGCACCAGGTCGTCCCCGCCCCTGGCCACGATCACGTCGTTCCCGGGCGTGCCGACGATCGTGTCGTGGCCCGACGTCCCCATGATCGTTGCCGGCTGGCCCTTGCAGCTGGCCGCGGCCGTGGCGCCCGCGACCGTGATGGGCACCGCCCCGGCCACGATCCCGACGGCGATCGCCGCCCGCATCCATCCGCGCATCCCGCCCTCCTCTCGTCCGAGCGCGGCGAAGCGTACACCCGTCGTCCCGACACGGGAAGGTCCGGCCCGGGCGGCGGGCGCTATGCTACGGCTCGCATGTCAGGAAGCCCGACCGCCGGAGGATGGATCGCCGCCCTCGACGAGCTGTTTCCCCCCGCCTGGGCGGAGGCCTGGGACAACGTTGGGCTCCAGGTGGGGGATCGGGCCTGGCCGGCGCGACGCGCGCTCGTGGCGCTGGACCCGACCGAGGAGGTCGTGGCCGAGGCGGTGGAGTGGGGATGCGGGCTCGTCGTGACGCACCACCCGCTGCTCTTCAGGCCCCGGTCGAGCCTCGACCTCCGGGATCCGGTCGCTCGCGTGGCGGCCGCGGCGATCCGAGCCGAGATCGCGATCGTGGCGTGCCACACGAACGCCGACGTGGCGATGCCGGGGGTGTCCGACGCGCTGGCCGAGGCGCTCGGGATCGAGGTCACCGGCGTCCTTCAGGGGACCGGCGCCGGCGGCCGCGCCAAGCTCGTGACGTTCGTCCCGCCGGAGTCGACTGCCAAGGTCCTGGACGCGGTCGCGGCCGTCGGCGCCGGAGTCATCGGCGAGTACACGCACTGCTCCTTCCGCGTGACCGGCACCGGCACCTTCCTACCCACCGAGGCGGCCGACCCGCTGATCGGGGAGCGGGGCGAGCTGAACCAGGCGGAGGAGGATCGCGTCGAGATCGTGGTCCCTCGGGAACGGGTCGGCTCCGTGGTCGAGGCCCTGCTCCAGGCTCATCCCTACGACGAGGTCGCCTACGACGTCTACCCGCTGACCGGCCCGACCGGGCTCGGGCTCGGTCGCGTCGGCCGTCTCCCCGACCCGATCACCGCGGGCGACCTCGCCCTCGCCTGCGAGCGCGAGCTCGGGGCCCGCCCCCGGATGGCAGGGGACCCGCGTCGCCCGGTGGAGCTCGTCGCGGTCTGCGGCGGCTCCGGCGCCTCGCTGATCCCCGAGGCGCTGGCGGCCCGCGTCCACGCTTTCGTGACCGGGGACGTGAAGCACCACGCCGCCCAGGACGCCGCCGCGGCCGGCCTCGTCGTGATCGACGCCGGCCACCACGCCACCGAGTGGCCCTTCGTGCCGCGCCTGGCCGAGCGCCTGTCCGAGGCCGCCGCTAGCCTCGGGGGCGACGTGATCGTCTCCGACCTGGACACCGACCCCTTCCGAGCGCCGTGAGGGGGATGGACCGCATCCTGGAGCTCCAGGAGCTCGACCTGTCGGTGGACCGCCTCCAGGCTCGCCGCGAGGAGATCGAGTCGGGGAAGGAGCTGGCCGAGGCGCGAAGACGCCAAGAGGTGCTCGAGGGGCGCCTGGGGGAGACCCGCATGGCTTTGGACGGCGTCACGGGCGAGCAGGCGCGGCTGGAGAACGACGTCTCGATGCTGACCCAGAAGGCGGAGGCCGAGGAGCGGCGTCTGTACGACGGCAGCGTGGCCAACCCCAAGGAGCTCGAGTCGATCCAGGCCGAGCTGAAGAACCTGCGCGACCGGCGGTCCCGCCTCGAGGACGGGATCCTGGAGCAGATGGAGCGGCGGGAACAGCTGGAGGGAGGCCTGCCCCAGCTCGAGGCCGAGGTCGAGGAGGCCCGGGCCCGCGTCGCGGAGATCGAGGTCTCCTCCGAGACCGAGCTGCAGGACATCGGCTCGGCGCTGGGTGAGCGGGCCGGCGAGCGGGCCGCCCTCGTCCATGAGATCGACGAGGAGCTGCTCGACCTGTACGAGGACCTCCGGTCGAAGAAGAAGGGCGTGGGGGCGGCGGCCCTCGTGGACGGCGTGTGCCAGGGCTGCCGCCAGCAGCTCTCGCCGCTCGAGCTGGATCGCCTGAAGAAGCTCGACGGCGTCCGGAGGTGCGACTACTGTCGGCGGATCCTCATCCTCACCTGATCCTCCACACCGACGGCGCGGCCCGCGGCAACCCAGGCCCCGCGGGCATCGGCGCCGTCCTCACGGACCCCTCGGGCCGCACGGTGGCCACGCTGGCCCAGGGGGTCGGCGTGGCCACGAACAACCAGGCCGAGTACCGCGCCGTCATCGAGGGCCTGCGTCTCGCCACCGAGCGCGGGGCGAAGCGCGTGCTCGTGCGCTCGGACAGCAAGCTCCTCGTCGAGCAGCTCGCGGGCCGCTTCCGGGTGAAGAATCCCACCCTTCAGCGGCTCCACGAAGAGGTGCGGGCGCTCGTCCGGACCTTCGACCGGGTGGACTTCGAGCACGTGCGCCGGGAGGAGAACGCCGAGGCCGACGCCCTGGCCAACGAGGGCGTGGACGCGTGGCTGGCCGGTCCGGGGAGCGGCTACGAAGCGGCCGACCCCCGGCCGCCGGAGCTGTTCGAAGAGTAGACTGAAGGTTGGTACGAGGAGCGGGCCGGGCGGCCGCGCCCTTCGGGGTGAGGAAAGTCCGGACTCCACAGGGCAGGGTGCTGGGTAACACCCAGGCGGGGCGACCCGCGGAAAGTGCCACAGAGAGCAGACCGCCTCCCTCGGGAGGTAA
>DASUTZ010000008.1:0-4732 GCA_036374295.1 Actinomycetota bacterium | reverse complement strand
GATCCTGCTCCGCTACGCGGCCCACGCCACCCAGCTGGCGCGGTGGGACGAAGCCACGAGCTCGTGGACCAACCTGGAGGCCACCCTGCTGCGAGGAACCCTCCAGATCTACGGGCCTTCTACGGAGCTCGGGACGTTCGTGGCCTTGGGCCCGCCCACGCCGCCGCCGCCGCAGGACGAGGGGTGGCCCTTCTGGGCCCGCTGGGCACTGTACGCGGGGGCCGGCGTCGTGGTCGTCCTGGCGGTGGAGGTCTACCTGCGGTGGCGGCGCCGGCGGACCGGGAACACCGGCTAGGTCAGGAACCAGTTCCGCGGCGCGATCAGGTCGTCCGCGTCCTTCGGCCCCCACGAGCCCGCCTCGTAGGGGACGACCTGCGAGGGCGTCTCCAGCACCGGCTCCAGCAGGTCCCACGCCCGCTCCACGATGTCGGCTCGGAGGAAGAGCGTCCGATCGCTCCTCATCGCCTCGAGGAGCAGCACCTCGTAGGCCTCCACGAGCTCGGTGTCGAAGGCCGAGGCGTAGTCGAACTCCAGCGCGGCGGGTACGAGTGACATCCCAACCCCCGGCCCCTGCGCCATGAACGACAGCGAGATCCCCTCGTCCGGCTGGATCGTCAGCGTGAGGCGGTTAGGATCGACGTCGATCCCCGCGCGCTCGAACACGAGGTGCGGGGGCTCCTTGAACTGGATCGTGGCCTCGGCCCGCTTCTCGGCCATCCGCTTCCCCGTCCGCAGGAAGAACGGCACGCCCGCCCACCGCCAGTTGTCGATCTCGACGCGGAGGGCGGCGTACGTCTCCATCTCGGAGGCCGGGTCCACCCCCTCCTCCTCGCGGTAGCCCTCGTACTGGCCGCGGACCACGGCCGACGGATCCACCGGCCGCATCGAGCGCAGGACCTTCATCTTCTCGTCGCGCAGGGGCTCCGGCTCGAAGCCCGACGGGGGCTCCATCGCCAGGAAGGTCAGCACCTGGAAGAGGTGGGCCTGCACCATGTCCCGCATCGCGCCGGTGGCCTCGTAGAAGGCGCCCCGGCCCTCGATGCCCTCGTCCTCGGCCACGGTGAGCTGCACGTGGTCCACGTACCGCCGGTTCCAGAGCGGCTCGATGATCGAGTTGGCGAACCGGAAGGCGAGGATGTTCTGGACGGTCTCCTTCCCCAGGTAATGGTCGATCCGGTAGACCTGGTCCTCGTCGAAGGACTCGTGGAGGATCCGGTTGAGCTCCCGGGCGGTCTCCAGGTCGCGGCCGAACGGCTTCTCCACCACGATGCGGGAGTCCGGCGCCATGCCCTCCTCCCCCAGCCTCCGGACGATGTCGGCGTAGGCCACCGGCGGCGTCCCGCAGTAGTACAGGCGGCGGCCATCGGTTCCGTGCTCCCGATCGAGGTGGTCGAGCCGCTCGCGCAGCCGGGCGAAGGCGCCCTGCTCAGTGAACTCCCCCGTCACGTAGTGGAGGCGCCGGGCGAACGCGCTCCAGGTGTCGCCGAGGACGTCGCACCGCGCGTGCTCGCGGACGGCCTCCAGCGCCATCTCTCGGAACGCCTCGTCGCTCATCTCGGTTCGCGCGTAGCCCACGACGCCGAAGTCCTCCGGCATGAGATCCCCGATGAAGAGGTGGAAGAGGGCGGGCAGCAGCTTGCGGCGGGTGAGGTCACCGGAGGCCCCGAAGATGACGATCTCGACCGGATCCGGAGGCGGCAGCGCCATCTCGTCATCCTATGTCAGCCGCCGCTCGTTGCCGCGGCGCCGGCCGGCGGCGGATACTGCCGCCGATGACTCGAGAGCATCGCCGGCCGGCGCCGCGGATGCGCGACCTTCCGGCGCCCAGGAAGAACCCCAGTCTGGCCGGGCCCCTCTTCCGGGCGGTCTGGGCCTGGCCCTACCGGCTCGCCCTGGCCGGGCTCCACCGGATGGGCGTCCGTCCCTGGCAGCTCACGCTGCTCTCGCTGATCAACAACGCGATCTGCGGGTGGCTGATCGTCTCCGGCCGGCACTTCCTGGGGGGGATCCTGCTGCTCCCGGCCGGACTCTTCGACGTCTTCGACGGCGGGGTGGCCCGACTGCGCGGAGAGGAGTCGAGGAAGGGCGCCCTCCTCGACGCCGTCAACGACCGGCTGGCCGACGGGATCGTCTTCGGGGCGATCCTCTACTCGCTCGTGGACCAGGGGCTGATGGGGGCGGGGAAGCTCGCGCTCGCCGCACTCATCGTCTCCCTCTTCGTGAGCCACGTGCGGGCCGAAGGAGAGGCTCGCGGGGTGGACATGTCCGGCGGGCTGTTCCAGCGGCTGGAGCGGTACATCGCGCTCATGTTCGGCCTCACCGCCCCCGGGATGCTGGCCCCGGTCCTGGCGGTGCTCACCGGGTTCGGCGCCTTCACGATCCTTCAGCGGGGGGTCCACGCTTGGCGGCGCCTTCCGCGGGTGGGAGCGGAGCGGCAGGCTCCGTGACCCCTCCGCCGGTCCTCGTGACGCGACCCCTGGCCGAGGAGGTCCTCGGCTTCCTGCGGGAGCGCTGTGAGGTCGAGGTCCCGGGCGAGGACCGGGCCATGCCCCGGGACGAGCTGCTGGACCGGCTTTCCGGGAAGCACGGCGTGCTGGCGATGCTCACGGACCGGATCGACGACGAGGCCCTCGACGCGGCGGGGCCCTCGCTGCGCGTCGTGGCCAACCACGCTGTCGGCTACGACAACGTGGACGTCGAGGCCTGCACGCGGCGCGGGGTGATCGTGACGAACACCCCCGACGTCCTGACCGATGCCACGGCCGACATGACCTGGGGGCTGATCCTCTCGGCCTGCCGCCGCATCGCGGAGGGCGACCGCCTCGTGCGGACCGGGACGCCCTGGGAGTGGTCCCCGGGCTTCATGCAGGGCCGCGAGGTCACGGGTAAGACGCTGGGGATCGTTGGGTTCGGTCGGATCGGCCGCGCGGTGGCCCGCAGGGCGGCCGGCTTCGAGATGCGCGTGCTGGTGCATACGCGGACGCCGCCCGGCGACGCGCAGGTCGTCGGCCTCGACGAGCTGCTGACCGAGAGCGACGTCGTCTCGATCCACCTCCCACTGAACGAGGAAACCCGCCACCGCATCGGGTCCCGTGAGCTCGGCCTGATGAAGGAGACGGGAGTGCTCGTGAACACGTCCCGGGGTTCGGTCGTGGACGAGGCCGCGCTCGCGGACGCGCTCCGGACCGGGCGGATCGCGGCCGCCGGCCTCGACGTCTACGAGGAGGAACCCAGCGTCCACCCGCGGCTGCTCGAGCTGGAGAACGTCGTGCTCGCCCCGCATCTGGGAAGCGCCACGGTCGAGACCCGGGCCGCGATGGCGATGCTGGCCGCCCGCAACCTCACGGCCGTGCTCTCGGGCCAGCCGCCTCTCACGCCGATCAACCCAGGGGCACTCGGCTAGGCTGGGGACATGGAACCGCTCGTCGCGATCGGAGGGCGCCGGCTGCGCCCGGGCTCGGTCGGCAAGTGGCCCGATCGCGGCGCGGCGGCGGTGCCCGACCTCTTCGTCCAGGCACTCCATCGAGCGGGGGCCATCGAGGCGATCCTCATGCCCGTGGAGATCGACGTCGATCGGGCGCACGCCATCCTCGATCGCTTCGACGCGCTGGTGCTGAGCGGAGGCGGCGACATCCATCCGTCGAGGTACGGGGCCGAGGACCATCCCAAGCTGTGGGGCGTCCAGGCGGAGCGTGACGCCTTCGACCTCGCGCTGGCCCAGGCGGCCGTGGAGCGGGCGATGCCGTTCCTCGCCGTCTGTCGAGGTATGCAGGCGCTGAACGTCGCGCTCGGAGGCACGCTCGATCCCCACCTCCCCGAGCGGGAGGGCATGATCGCCCACCGTAAGCCGGGGCCGGACGACGACGTGCTGCACGACGTCCGGCTCGAGCCGGGAACGCGGACGGCGCTCGCGGCCGGCGCCCAGCTCGTGACCGGCGCATCCTCGCACCACCAGGGGGTGGAGAAGCTCGGCAAGGGGCTCGTGGCCACCGGCTGGAGCGAGGACGGGCTCGTGGAGGCCGTGGAGCACGAGGAGGGGTGGGCGGTCGGCATCCAGTGGCACCCCGAGGTGACCGCAGGCTACGACCCCGCCAACCAGGGCCTCTTCGACGCGCTGGTGCGCCGGGCGGCCCGGAGCTGACGGCGGACGGCCTCAGCCGGCGGCCGAGCGGATGATCTCGACCGCCTCCTCGATCCGGTCCCGGTGGGTCCGGAACGAGAGGACCGCCGCCCGCAGGATGAAGCGGCCCTTGATCATCGTGCTGGAGAGGAAGATCCGCTGGGACCCGTTGATGCGCTCCAGCAGCGCCCTGCTCGCCTCCTCACCACCGATGGAACGGAACGCGACGATCGAGAGCTCGGGCTGCCAGGGAACCTGGATCCCCGGGGCGTCCCGGATCCCCTCGTGGAGCAGGCGGGCCAGGTCCAGCTTCTCGTCCAGGGCCTCGCGGAACGCCTCCCAGCCGTGGAGCTTCAGCGGCAGCCACACCCGCAGCCCGCGGAAGTCCCGCGAGAGCTCGGGGGAGTAGTCCGAGAAGTTCAGCGACTCGCCCTCCGGGGCCAGATCCTGGAGGTAGCGGGCCTCGCCCGCGGCGTGGGCGTCGAGCAGCCGGCGGCCCTCGCGGACCAGCAGGCAGCCCGTGCCGTACGGGAGGAACATCCCCTTGTGCGGGTCGAGCGTCACCGAGTCGGCCCGCTCGATCCCCCGGAAGCGCTCGCGGCCCCGCTCCGT
>DASUTZ010000007.1:0-4108 GCA_036374295.1 Actinomycetota bacterium | reverse complement strand
CGAACGGTCTCCCTGAAAGGGATCTCGGAGCCCGTACGGGTCGTCCCCGTGCGCTGGCGAGACGGGTAGGCCGTTCGACCTCATCCGTTCGGGGGAGTCCTCACGGCCCCCTCGTGGCGGGGCTCACGCTCGTAGCCTCGGGCGCGTCGACGGCGCCGACGCCCATCGACGACGTGGTCCTCACGGAACCTCAGGGCGCCGAGTGGGACGCGGATGGGAACGACGACCATGGCAGCGGCGGGCCCTGCTTCGCCCGCGAGGGCTTCTCGCCCGCGGTCAACGTGGAACGACTTCAGCAACGACGTCTTCGGCGGGGGGCTCCTCCTGCTCGTGAACGCGAAGACCTTCGGCGCGGGTATCGAGACGGGGAACCCTTCGGGGCAGCAGCTCAAGGTGGGGCCACAGAGGTTCAGCACGGTGAAGGTGACCCGGATCGAGCGGGCCCTCCAGACGAGCCCCACCCTGCGCTCGCTGATCCGGTTCAAGAACCCCACGCGCAGGGACAGGGTCCTCCGGCTGTCACCCCGATCAGGCTCGACAACGAGGCCACGATCAACGCGGCGAAGAAGTTCAACAAGCGGACGCTGAACAGGAGGCTGCTGACCGGGATCCCGAGGAACGTGCGATCGAAGATCCTCAACTGGGACCTGACCTCGCGGGCGCCCCGGGCCTGCGGCCCGGGGCGCCCGCCCCTCGCTCAGCCCGCCGGCCCGGTCAGCTGGTCGAGGGCATCCCGAAGAGCCTCCTCCCCGACCCGGCCCTCGGCGGCCGCCACGACCGCTCCCCCAGCGTCAACGAGGTAGAGCGTCGGGAACCCCCGGATGCCCATGGCCCTCGCCAGCGTCCCTGCCCGGTCGTCGAGCGCGACCGGGAGGCTGAGCCCTTCATCCTCCACGAACCCCGACACCGTCGGCCCGGGCCGGTCGTCGACCGCGGTGGCCACGGTCACCATCTCGATCTCAAGGTACTCGTCCGCCAGGCGGTCGATCATGGGGATCTCCTCCTGGCAGATCGGGCACCAGGGGGCCCAGATCGCGATCAGCGAGGGCTCGCCGGGCGCCCACGACACCTCGCCCCCCTCGAGCTCGGTCGCGGAGAACTCGGGGAACGGCTCGCCGGCCTCCAGCGCCGCCTGCCGGGCCGGGCCGGAGATCTCCACCTCGCCGACCTCCGGACCGCCCTCGTCCCCCATCGTCGTGATGAAGGCCACGAGCGCGATGGCGGCGATCACGGCCAGGGGGATCCCCCACGAGCGGATCAGGCGCTTCCGCCTGGCCCGCTGCTGAGCCTCGAGCCTCGCCGTCCTCGCGGCCTCCCGGCGCTCCTTCTTGGTCATGGTGCGCTGAGCCATCACGTCTCCTCTCCGTGCCGCGGCCGGTCCAGCCGCACGTCCAGCCCCCACGGGTCGGCCGGGAGGAGCAGCACCAGCCCCGCCACGCCGATGAGCGCCACGTCCCGCAGGATGTCGAACCAGCTCACGCCCTCGCCCGGACCCCCCGCCCCGAAGCAGCCGCAGTCGATGGCGAGGCCGCGGGCCTTCGCCTGCGCCATCCCGATCAGGAACGCCACGAGCAGCACCCCGGTCGCGACCGCCGAGAAGCGAACGAAGATCCCGAGCACCAGGAACGCGCCGAGCGCGACCTCGATCCACGGGAGGGCCGCGGCCAGCGGCCGCACCGACCACCCCGGCAGGATCTGGTAGGAGTCGATCGAGAGGGTCATCCCCTGCACGTCCCCCACCTTGGTCAGCCCCGCCCAGAGCAGGAGCCCGCCCAGCGCCAGCCTGGAGGCGAGGTGGAGGAGCCGGAGGACCCTCCCCTCGGCGCGCATCGTCGCGACCGCCATATGGGGAAGGATATCGGCGGCCCGCGGGGTCCCGACCCGGGCCGGAAGTCCCCCCGCGGGCGGTCCCACCGGCCCCCGGTGTACGCTGAGGTCCGTGGCGCACGGCGACGGCTCGGTGCGCGACGCCCGATCGACCGGGCGGCTCCGCGCCTTCCGCGTGATCGCGATGGTCATGGCCGTCTCGGCCATCGCCTTCGGGCTCTTCACGGCGATCGGGGCCGTCAGCGAGGCGCAGGAGATCCACGCCTACCACAACGTGATCGTGGCCTCGCTGCTCCTGGTGCTCTCCGCGCCGCCCGTGGTGGCGGCCGCTCGCGGCCCGGAGAGAGCGGCGCCTTACCTGGTCCACCTGGTGATGCTTGGGGTCGCGGCCGTGGCCACGATGGCGATCGCTCTCATGGTGGACGTCTTCACGCTCCCCTTCGTGGCGCTGGCGGTGGTGCTCATCCTCCTGCGGGTACCGCGCGAGCCGGCGGTGGGAGCCGGACGCCCCAGCGTCCCCCTCGCGATCGTGGTGGCCGTGGCCGCCGTGCCCCTGCTCGCGTACGCGATCGACCAGGCCGGCATGCAGCGAGCGGACGCCTCCAGCGAGCACGCGCAGCTGAACCACTGGGTCGAGGTCGCCTTCTACGCGGCGGCCATCCCCCTCCTCGGCGCGCTGGCGGCGATCCGTCCCCGGGTCTTCCGGCCGGCCGGCCTGACGGCGGGAGCCGCGCTGGCCATCCTGGGGGGCGGCTCGCTCCTCCTGGAGGGATACGCCTCGTCCCCGGACGCACGGTGGGCCTGGGCGGCACTGGCCGGGGGCCTCGTCCTCCTGGGCCTTGTGGAGTGGGAGGCGCGTCGCGGGGCGAGCCTCAACCGCGTTTCCGCTGCCTGAACGCCGCCTCCAGGACGTCGTCGCCCACCGCCCCGGCCAGGTACGACGACGTGCCGGCGTCGAGGAGCTCGCCGGCGGCCGAGACCAGGCTGCCGTAGGCGGCCATCGCCAGCGCCCCGCCGGTGGAGACCCTGCGCACGCCGACCGACGCGAGCTCGGGGATCGAGGGACTCCTGGGTCGGGCGAGCACGTTGACCGGCGCCTCCCCTTCGCGCACGACCCGAGCGATCTCGTCCAGGTCGAGGAGCCCGGGAGCGTAGACGACCTCCGCGCCCGCGTCCCGGTACGCCCGCAGCCTGGCGATCGTGTCGTCCAGGTCCCCCAGTCCGTAGAGGTGGTTCTCGGCCCGGGCCGTGAGCACGAGGCCGGTGGGGCGCGCGGCGCCCGCCGCGGCGGCCACCCGGTCCACCGCCACCTCGAGCGGGTCGATGGCTCCGGTGGCGGGATCGTAGTCCTCAACCGAGCAGCCGGCGGCGCCGGTCCCCGCGATGAGCCGCACGGTCTCGGCCACACCCTCGGGGTCGTCGGCGAAGCATCGCTCGGCGTCCACGCTCACCGGGACGTCCACCGCCTCGGCGATTGCCGCGGCGTGGGCCAGCATCTCATCGCGATCGACGTGTTGGTCCAGCCGCCCGAGCGAGGCGGCGTGCCCGGAGCTCGTCGTGGCCAGGGCCCGGAAGCCGAGCCAGGCGAGCAGACGAGCCGACCCCACGTCCCAGGGGTTGGGCATCACGAACAGCCCCTGCTCATGGAGCTCCCGGAAGGCGTCACGCGGATCGTTCATCGATCGTCTCCTTGGTGAGCGGATGGTCGATCGTATCGAGGAGCGATGAGGCGCGGCGCGCCGTAGGGTCGAGATGACGAGACCCAGAAGGAGGATCCGATGGACTACAAGCTCGAGCTCGTAGTGCTCCCGGTCAGCGACGTGGATCGAGCCAAGGCCTTCTACGCCGAGCGAGCCGGCTTCCGCCTCGACGTGGACACGACCCCGGCCGAGGGGTTCCGGGTCGTCCAGCTCACACCCCCGGGTTCGGCCTGCTCGATCACGTTCGGCAGGGGGCTGACCGACGCCGAGCCGGGGGCCTACAAGGGACTGCACCTCGTCGTCTCGGACATCGTCGCCGCCCGCCAGGAGCTCGTGGGACGGGGCGTCGAGGTGAGAGAGATCCGCCACATGTCGTCTGGCGAGTGGAAGCCGGGGCCCGACCCCGATCGTCAGGACTACAACTCGTTCGCGGACTTCCAGGACCCCGACGGCAACCTCTGGCTCCTCCAGGAGGTCCCCAGCCGCGACTAGATCGAGAGCACGACCCACGCCGGGTCGTGGTCGCTCCCGTCGCCGCCGTGCAGCGTGCGGCGCTCGATGAACGCGCCGGTCTGCTTCGG
>DASUTZ010000006.1:0-5603 GCA_036374295.1 Actinomycetota bacterium | reverse complement strand
GTTCTGGGCCAAGTTCCAGATCTTCGCGGTGGCGATCGTGGCGGACCAGGCCTACCTGGCCGTGGCCGTGGTCGTGAACTCGGTGATCAGCCTGTACTACTACTTCTCGATCGTCAGGCAGATGTTCTTCGTGGAGGGCCTTGAGGAGCGGCCCTTCCGGGCCTCCGCCTTGGTGACGGGCGTGGTGGCCCTCGCCGCCGTGGCGATCGTGGTCGTGGGGATATTCCCCGACCTCTTCGCCGGTTTCCCCGACCGGCTCTCCGTCCCATAGCGGGCCCCGCGCAGGCCGGGGGAGTCCCTACAATCGTGCCAGGAGGTTCGGAGATGCTGGGGATCAACCATGTCAAGAGCTGGCTCCTGATCGGAGGCCTCGCCGGGCTGTTCGTCGCCGTGGGGGCGATGGTCGGAGGCGGCCGCGGAGCGACGATCGCGCTGGTGCTGGCCGTCGCCTTCAACGGGATCATGTACTGGTCGAGCGACAGGATCGCGATCGCCGCCACCAGGTCGAAGCCGGTGACGCGCGAGCAGGCGCCGGAGCTCTACGCCATCGTCGAGGAGCTGGCGATGCAGGCGAAGGCCCCCATGCCCCGCATCTTCGTGAGCGAGATGGCCCAGCCCAACGCGTTCGCGACCGGTCGGAGTCCCGAGCACGCGGCCGTGAGCGTGACCCGTGGCATCCTCCAGATCCTCGATCGCCGGGAGCTGCGCGGAGTGCTGGCCCACGAGCTCTCGCACGTCCTGAACCGGGACATCCTCGTCTCCTCCATCGCCGGGGCGATCGCCTCCGCGTTCACCTACCTCGCGTACCTCGCGTTCTTCATCGGCGGGGACGACGACAGCCCGCTCTCAGGGATCGGCTTCCTCCTGCTGTGGCTCGTGGGCCCGCTCGCGGCGGGCCTGATCCAGATGGCGGTCTCGAGGTCGCGCGAGTACCAGGCCGACGAGTCTGGGGCTCTGCTGTCGCAGGATCCCGAGGCCCTGGCCAGCGCCCTCGCGAAGCTGGAGCAGGCATCCCGCGTCGTCCCCGCCCGGGTGAACCCGGCCCAGGCCCACGTGTTCATCGTGAACCCGCTCCGGGGGCAGCGCGGTGGAGGCATCGCCTCACTGTTCTCGACCCACCCGCCCACCGAGGAGCGCGTCCGGCGTCTCGAGGAGCTCGGCACGCGGATCTGATGTTGTACCAATCGCGCCCCGTCCGGCAGGATGCGGGGGAGAGGGGAGGAGCACGAGCGTGACGACGAGGAGGCTCGCCATCCTCACGGGCCTGCTGGTGTCTCTGCAGGCCCTCATCCCCTTGTCGTTCGCCGGCGCCCAGGTCGATCCGTGCTCGCCCGTCGTGATCCCCGGCCTCTGCAACCCCGAGCCCTCGCCCAAGCCGAAGCCCAAGCCCAAGCCGAAGCCCGACGACGACCGGCGAGACGATCGGCGGGGGAGGGGCGGCGGGATCGGCGGCGGCGGAGGGGGCGGAGCTGGCTCCGGCGTCATCACGCGTCGCGGCGGCGGGCAGCCGGGAAGCCCCGGGTTCGTCCTCGGCGGCCCCGAGAACACAGCCGATCTCATCGAGACCCTCACCAGGCTCACGAGGTTCGGCGTCCCGCTGCGGAGGTCGGTCGCCTCGGTCGTGGGGCCCTTCCCCGTGGCGGGGCTCGCCTGGTGGGCCGACGACTGGCACGCCTGCCGGGACGGCTGCACGCGGCTCCACGAGGGCCTCGACATCTTCGCGGAGTCCGGGACGCCGCTCGTCGCCGCGGCGGACGGCGTCGTCACGCAGAAGGGCGAGGGGACGCTCTCGGGCCTCCATGTCGAGATCGAGGACGCGGAGGGGACGCAGTACTTCTACGCGCACCTCTCCGGGTGGGCCGACGGGCTGCTGATCGGCCAGCGCGTCCGCATGGGACAGGTCCTGGGCTACGTGGGGAACACGGGGAACGCCGTGAACACCCCGCCTCACGTCCACTTCGAGTATCAGCCGAACGGGGTGCCTCAGCCCCCCAAGCCCGTGGTTGACCGCTGGCTCCGGATCGCGGAGGCGCGGGCCGCCGACCTCGTCCGCCAGTACGCGGGGGAGGAGCCGATCGATCTGGTGAGCCTCGACACCTTCCGCCTCACCCGACTCTTCGACCTGGCCGGGGGCGGGGTCGACCTGAGCCCGGGGAGCGCGCGGCTCCTCGTCCTGGCCGGGCTGCAGCCGGCGGCCTCGTCGCTCGAGGTCACGCGGCGGACGATCGACGAGATGGCCTGGGAGATCGACTGGGGCGAGCACGTCCGAGCCCGGCTCGACGAGCTGATCGGCGAGTACGAGAAGTACGCCGGCCTGGACGGTCTGGGGGGGCCGCCCTTCCTCACGGTCCTGAACCGGGAGCGTCTGGACGAGGCCGGCCTCGACGAGCAGGATCTCGATCAGCACGAACTCGACGAGCGGGTCCAGCCCGCGGAGGTGGGGGACTAACCCCGGTAGTTCCGGAACTGCAGCGGGATCCCGAAGTCGGCCTCGCGCAGGGCACCGATCACCTCTTGGAGGTCGTCCTTCTTGGGGGCCGAGACCCGGAGCTGGTCCCCCTGGATCGCCGTCTGGACCTTCTTCAGCTTCAGATCCTTGATGAACTTCACCATCTCGCGGGCCTTCTCCTGGGGGATGCCCCGGTTGATGTGGACGGCCTGCTTGTACGTCGCCTTCGCTCCGGGGAGCACCGGCCCCTCGGATAGCGCCTTCAGAGAGATCTTCCGCTTCACGCACTTGTCCTTGAAGACCTCGACCGCGGCCTTCAGGCGCTCCTCGGTGGAGCTTCGGACCTCGACCAGATCCTCGTCCTGCTCGATCGAGGTGTCGGTCCCCTTGAAGTCGAAGCGCGTCGCTACTTCGCGGCGAGCCTGGTCGACCGCGTTGGTCACCTCGGCCAGGTCCACCTCCGACACGACATCGAACGAGCTCTTGTCGGCCATGGCCGCGAGTCTACGACAGAGGGCGCTGCTCCTGTGGGGACGCGGGGCGCCGCCGGCGACGACCGTCTCGTTCGTGGGGCAGAGGTGCATCCACCAGGCTCCGGCCTCCATCGGACAATGGTTCGTTCGGAGGACGAGGGACGTGGCCTCTCGCCATCGGCTACCCTTGATCCCAGCGCGGGGGGATGCCCGAGCGGCCAAAGGGAGCGGCCTGTAAAGTCGCCGGCATAGCCTACGGAGGTTCGAATCCTCCTCCCCCCACCACCACCCGCTCCTCGTGGCGAGAGCCACCCCTAGCCCGGCGGCGGGTCCACCGGTGGCGGATCCGCGGGCGGCGGGTCCGGCGGTGGCTTCAGCGGGGGTGGGTCGAAGCGCCGGCCCTTCTTCCCGGGTGGGCCCTCGACCGGGGGCTCGCCCGGCTGACCGGGTCCGCCACCGGGAGGCCCGCCACCGGGAGGCCCGCCACCGGGAGGCTCCCCGGGCCCCTCCTCCGGGGGCTGAGCTGCCGGATCCCCGGGCCCTTCATCGCTCCCGTCGTCCGGTCCACCGCCCGCTTGGTCGCTCGGCGCCTCCACACCGCCGGCTCCCTCCTCGAACGCAGCGACGACGGGTCTCCGAAGGGCGAAGCGGTAGTCGAGAGCCTGGAGGACGGCCTCGTCCACATCTCTCGAGCGGGCCGCATTCTCCCCCCGATCCTCCGCCTCTTGTTCGAGCGCGGGGCCGGCACCCGCGACGTTCGGCGGCTCGCTCGATCGAGGGGCGATGGCCCCGGTCATCCCCAGGGCGAGCACCCCCGCGATCGTGCGGATCAGGGCCCAGGAGGCCGCGGCCTGTACCGGCTGGTGCTCCCCGGACCTGGCGAGCCCTCGGACGATCGGGACCTGGGCTATCCAGGTCAGCGGTCCCGAGATCCACAGCAGGCGTCCGAGAGACACGTTCAGGAACGCCCGCACGAGCGTGGGATCGAACTGGGAGCCGGCGTGCCTCGCCAGCTCTCGCCGCGCGCCGCGGACACCCAGGGACGGCTTGTAGGTACGGGCGGCTGTCATGGTCTCGTAGGCGTCGGCGATCGACGTGATGCGTGCGGCCAGGCTGATGTTCTCCCCGGATATCCCCTGGGGATAGCCGCTCCCGTTGTACCGCTCGTGGTGCTCGGGGATGGCGCGGCCCCATTCCCCCAGCCACGGGAGCAGCGGTCCGACGAGTCGCGCGCCGGCCTCGGGGTGGTCCCGGATCAGGTCCCACTCTCGCTCATCGAGCTCACCGGGCTTGTTGAGGATGTCCGCGGTGACCTCGAGCTTCCCGATATCGTGGAGCAGGGCGGCCCAGCGCAGTCGAGCTCGAGCGCCCGGCGGCAGCTTGAGCTCGTCAGAGAGCACGTCCGTGAAGGCGCGCACCCGCTCCGAGTGGCCCCGCGTCCGCCGGTCGTGCGCTCCCAGCGCCGCGATCAGCACCAGAACCGTCTCGGCGGCCCTGGCCGGAACGTCACCCACCCCCCGCTCGCGAGCCTCTCGGACGCGCCTCTCCAGGGAGCGGACGCTGCCCGCGGCCCGAGCCAGCGCGAAGCGGGACGGGGCGCGGTCGGGGAACACGAGGGTGAGCTTCAGGAGCACGGCCAGAGGCAGGAGTTTGCGCGCGAGGTGGTCCGTCAGGAGAGCCGCCAGCGTCGAAGAGCCGAGGACCAGGACCCACCAGACGACGTCATCGGCACCGGCTGCGGGCAGCGGGAGCACGGAGCCGACCAGGATGGCGGTGGCCACACCGGCGCCCACCGGGACGAGGAGCACGAGGGCGCGAACGAGGAAGCTCGCTGGCCCGTGGCTCCGCCATGTGTCCTTCTGCCTGCGACGACGCCGATCCCCGGCCATGATCAGGGTCCCACTGTGGCCCGGTCCGCCGGAGGTTTGGTATCCGTTGTTCGATGTACAGTCGATGGCGTATGCACAGAAGGCCCGGCCCGCCGCCGACCCGCAGCATGCACGTCGAGCGAAGCCCGACGGTTCGCTAATCCTCGAGGCGCACGCGATCGCCGACGGACACGCCCATCCGTCCGAGCACCCCCTGATTGACCTCAACCGCCCCCACCCAGGCCACGGTGATGTCATAGATCCGGCAGGGGTCCTCCTCGCACGGCTCCATGTCCACGATCTGGCGGATCGTCATGGACTCGTCCCAGACCGCCACCGTCAGGGGGATCAGGGTGTTCTTCATCCAGAAGTCGCTCTCGGTCGGCTCCTCGTGGAGGAAGACCATGCCCACGTCGTCGGGCATCTCCTCGACCTTCATGAGGCCCCGGGTCCGCTCCTCGTCCGTGTCGGCGATCGCGACCCGGAGCGTCACCGGGTCTCCCTCGGCCGGCTCGATCACGAGCGCCGCGTCCGTGGCGAAAGGGGGGTCCTCCCCGGTGGGGGAGGGGTCGGGCCGTGTCGTCTCCTCGCTCCCGCACGCGGCCAGCAGGAGGCAGACGCCGAGGATCATTGGGCGATGCAGCATGTCTGCCACTATCATGGCATCGGTTCCGCTGGAGTAGCTCAGCTCGGCAGAGCACCGCCATGGTAAGGCGGGGGTCGTGGGTTCGAGTCCCACCTCCAGCTCCCGGCACGAGACGGTTGCTAGACTGAGACGGGCGCGGCGGGGTAGCTCAGAGGCAGAGCAAGCGG
>DASUTZ010000005.1:0-6303 GCA_036374295.1 Actinomycetota bacterium | reverse complement strand
CACGCTGGGCCGGTTCGGCGAGGTGGAGCTGGCGGTGGGAGGGCCGCTCGACAACCCGACCAACGTCGTGCCGCCGGGGGCGCCCGCCATCGAGCTTCAGGACCTGAACAACCGGAGCAGGATCCAGCTCGACGACGGCAGCAACGTCCAGAACCCGCTCCCGCTCCCGCCGTACCTCGGGCCCGACGGGACGCTCCGCACCGGCGACACGACCCCGTCGCTCTCCGGCGTCCTCGGCTTCGCCTTCGGCGTGTACGAGGTCCATCCCACCGGGCCCGTGGAGTTCGACCGCGTGCAGCCCCGCCCGGAGAGCCCCCCCGATGTCGGCGGCTCGATGACCGTCGCGGCCTTCAACGTCCTCAACTACTTCACGACGCTCGACGGCCAGGGGCCGATCTGCGGGCCGCTCCAGGATCAGGGCTGCAGGGGGGCCGACAACCAGTTCGAGCTCGGGCGGCAGCGGGCGAAGCTCGTGGCGGCGCTGGCCGAGCTCGACGCGGACGTGGTCGGCTTCATGGAGATCGAGAACCACCCGGGCGACGTGCCCACGGCGGACCTCGTGGCAGGGATCAACGACGTGCTCGGTCCGGGCACCTACGACTACATCGCGACGGGGGCGGTCGGCTCGGACGCGATCCGTCAGGCGATCATCTACAAGCCGGGCCGGGTCACGCCCGTGGGTGACTTCGCGATCCTCGATCAGAGCGTGGATCCCCGGTTCCTCGACGACTTCAACCGCCCCGTGATCGCGCAGACCTTCCGGGAGAACGGCACCGACGACCTGGTGACGGTGGCCGTCAACCACCTCAAGTCGAAGGGCTCTGACTGCCTCGACGTGGGTGACCCCGACCTCGGCGACGGCCAGGGCAACTGCAACCTGACGCGGCTGGCCGCGGCTGAGGCGCTCGTGGACTGGCTGGCCACCGACCCCACGGGAAGCGGGAGCGCCGAGGCGCTGATCGTGGGGGATCTCAACTCGTACGCTCAGGAGGATCCGATCGTGGCGATCGAGGCCGCGGGCTACACGGATCTGGTCGAGGAGTTCGTGGGCGCGGGCTGGGCCGAGGGAGCCTACTCCTTCAACTTCCAGGCGCAGTCGGGGTACCTGGATCACGGGCTGGCCAGCCCCGCAGCGGTGGCCAGGGTGACCGGGGCCGCGTTCTGGCACATCAACGCCGACGAGCCGGTGGCCCTCGACTACAACGACTTCAACCAGCCCGCGCTGTTCAGCCCCGACCCGTTCGCCTCGAGCGACCACGACCCCGTCGTAATCGGGATGTGCGAGACGACGGCCCCGGTCGTGGACGTGACGGTCTCGCCGGACGTGCTGTGGCCGCCCGACCACAAGTACCGTGACGTGACCACGTCGGTCTCGGTGACCGACGCCGATCCGAACGCGATGGTCCAGCTGGTCTCGGTGACGTCGAACGAGCCCGACGACGGCGAGGACGACGGGAGCACCGTAGACGACATCGTGATCGTGGACGACTTCACCTTCCGGCTCAGGGCCGAGCGCTCGGGGACGGGCTCGGGGCGGGAGTACACGATCACCTACCTCGTGACCGACGCCTGCGGCAACAGCACGACGGCGTCCGCGGTGGTCTCCGTTCCTCGAAGCCAGGGCTGAGCCCGTAGCGCGTTCGGCGGAGGCCGAACGGCCGATGGTGTCCGGCGGGCGGCCGCTCTACTGTTCCCGGACTCGAGGAGGTTCGTCATGCCCCTGGTGTTCATCCACGGTGTGGGGACCCGGGAGGGCCCGGGGTTCGAGGACGCGGTCGCCGCCAGGGACGCCATGTTCCGGCGATTCATGCTCGCCCGAACGGTGGCCGATCCCTCTGCCATCACGATCACGAACCCGTACTGGGGACGCCACGGCGCCCGTCCCGCGTGGGATCACGCATCCCTCCCGGGGTCCCCCGTCGAGGCGCTGGGCCCCGAGGACGAGGATCTCGCCATGCTGAGCGCCCCGATCCTGGAGGACCGCCCGCCGAGCGACGCCCCCCTGCTGGCCACGGCTCGGCGGTCGCTCGAGGAGGCGGTGGATCTGCTGTGGGCGGCTGCGGCCGAGATCTCCGTGGGCGCGTCCGACGAGCTCGCTCGGATGGCGGCCCGAGCCGTGGACTACGCCAGGCACGAGCCGGACCTCGGGTGGCTGGACGAAGTGCAGACGGACGAGGAGTTCCTGGAGGAGCTGGAGCGCCGCGTGGAGGCGTGGACCGGGGACGAGGCGCCTCCCTCGGGTGAGCCGGAGCCCGCCTACGAGGCGCTGGGCGCCGCCGAGAGCTGGGCCCGGATCGGCGAGGCCGCCGACCGGATCAAGGGGTTCGTCGGACGGCTCGCGGGTCGGGCCGTGGTGGAGGTTGCCAGGGCCCCCGCCCACCGGAGCACCGCGCTCTTCCTCGGCGACATCCTCGTGTATCTCCGTCAGCGGGGGACGGCGGCGGCGCCGGGGCCCATCGTCGAGGAGGTGGCGGAGGCGCTGGACGCGGCGCGGCAAGCCGTGACCGCCGAGGATCCGCGTCTGATCGTGGTCGCGCACAGCATGGGGGGGAACATCGCCTACGACCTCCTCACCCACTTTCGCCCGGACCTTGAGGTGGACGTGCTGGTGACGGTGGGATCGCAGGTCGCCTTCTTCGAGGAGCTGAAGCTGTTCGCCGAGAGCGACGACGCCATCCCGAGGAGCGGGGGCGATCGCGCGCCGAAGCCCCCGAACGTCGCGCGCTGGATCAACATCTTCGATCGCAATGACGTGCTCGGGTTCGTGGCGGAGGGGGTCTTCAGCGAGGTCGAGGACTACGAGTACTCGACGGGGAAGGGCGTCCTCTTCGCCCACACCACGTACTTTGTGCGGCCCAGCTTCCACGACCGCCTCGGCGAGCGCGTGGCGGGGTCGCCGGCATGACGACGCTCTTCGACGACCAGGCCGACGGCCCGCGGACCCATCTGTTCGCGGTGGGGGTGGGAGCGTACCGACACCTGGCAGGTGGTGACGAGCCCCTCGACCATCTCCGGGGCGTGGGCCTGGGCCAGCTCGCCTCGCCGCCCCTGTCCGCCCGCGCGCTGACCGACTGGTTCCTCGGCGAGATGGACAATCCGGATGCTCCTCTGGGAAGCGTAGAGATGCTGCTGTCGCCCTCCCACGCCTACGACCTTCCGGGGGGCCGCTCGGTCGAGGTGGAGGCCGCCACGATCGACAACATCCGCCGGGCATTCGACGCGTGGTTCGGCCGATGCGATCGTCACGAGGACAACGTTGCGATCTTCTCCTTCTGCGGCCACGGCCTCATGCGAGAGATCGTGGCGCTGCTCGCGGAGGACTTCGGACGGAGCGCCCAGCGTCCCTTCGAGGCCTCGGTCGACTTCACGATGACCTTCGAGGGGATGGCCACGTGCCGAGCCCGGCGCCAGCTCTACCTGGTGGACGCGTGCCGGCAGGTGATGCGCTCCACCCTGGCCCTCCAGCGGATCGACGCCACGGCCCTCGCGATCGGCACTTTCCAGCGCGAGCACGAGCGAGACGCCCCGATCCTCTACGCCTCCGCGGAGGACGATCGCGCCTACGCGAGGGCGGGGCATCCCACCCGGCTGACGGAAGCGCTGCTCCGCGGCCTCCGCGGCCTGGGGAGCGAGATCGTCGGCGGCGGATGGGTCGTGACGTCCCGGAGGCTGCTCGAGGCGACCTCGGACCTCGTCGTCCGGGAGAACCTGCCCGACGCCCCGATGCAGCGCCCCCGCCTCGGCGGGGAGTCGGCCGGCCTCGCCCTGCCGATGCATCGCCTCCCCGCGCCGCCCAAGGTGCCGGTCACGATCGAGTGCCTCCCCGGCGAGGCGATGGAGGTGGCCGAGCTTTCCCTCGTGCCGGTGCGGCCCGGGCCCTCGTACGGCCGCGGGCCGTCGCCCGAGCGGTGGACGCTTGAGGTGGAGCCGGGAGACTACGACGCCGCCGCGCGCTTCTCCGGCGGCGACTACCCGGAGTGCCGGAAGCCGTTCGTGGCCATGCCACCACCACCACCACCCTTCCCATTGGAGGTGGGCTGATGGCGCTCCTCCGCCTCCGGGTCGACAGCGGGTCCGACATCGCCGCCGGCGCTCCGCTCGTCGCTTCCGTCCTGACCGAGGACCTGGAGACGGTGACGGAGGTCACGGTGCCGCTCGGCGGGAGCCGCGACGTCGAGGTGGGGGCGGGCTCCTACGTGATCAGGGCGATCGCTCCGACCGGCTCGGCGCTCACCGAGCGGGCGTCGGTGGGCCCGGAGGGGTCGGTCGAGGTCGAGCTGGGACACATCGCCTCGCCCCACGAGTGGCTCGAGCTGCACGCGCTGCTCGGCGACGTGTCCGCTTCCGGGACGTCGGACGAGCTCGGGTCCGGGGTCTGGCTGCGGGTCTGGCGCCGGGAGGCCGACGGGACGTGGACGGTCGAGCCGGTCTCCTGGGCGACGATCTGGGAGAGCGAGCACGTCGTGGCCCGGGCCACCGGCCTCCAGCCCGCCCAGCGGGTCCTGCAGTTCGGCGGCGACTCGATCCCGTGGAGGCTCTTGGCGCTGCCCTCCGGCGAGCGGATCGAGGTGCTGCTGTGGCGGGCCGACGGCACGCCGGAGCTCGACGCCGGTGTGGACGCCTCGGTCGTCACCGATCGGACGAGCGGCGAGGTGCTCCACGGTTACCTCGCTCGCGGGCGAACCGAGGCCGCGGGCCTCGTGGCCGAGGAGATGCTCCAGGGATCCCGGCCGGACGAGCTCGAGAGCCCCACGTCGGCCGCCGTTCTCGGCTACTACCTGGTGCGGAGAGGGCAGGAGGAGCGGCTGGCCGGGCTGGCGCTGGGCGAGCGCTTTCCCTGGCTCCCCGACGCCTGGATCCTCGAGGGCTGGCGGGCGCTCCGAGGAGGGGACGAGGAGGCCGGTCGGGCCCACCTCCTCCGCGCGGCCTCGATGGGCGCGCCTCTCCACTCGGAGGGGATGCGGCTCCTCTCCACGGGCCTGCGGCTCCTGGAGGCGGCGTCCCCCGCCGACGCCGACCTGCGGAGCGCGACCGAGGGCCTGGCCGGCGTGGCCGCGGCCACGAACTGGGCCGAGCCGCTCACGACGTACTACGGGCTCGACCCGACGACCCCCACGCTCGCCCCGCCCACCGGCATCCCGGACGGGCCGCTCACCCGGATCGGTCCGGAGCGAGGGGTACCCCCTCCTCCCAAACGCCGATGGGGCCGGTGGGTCCTCGGCGCGGCGGTGGTCGCGGCGGTGATCGCCGGGGTCGTCTGGTGGGTGACCAGGGGCGGGGGCGGCCTCGCCACCGACCCGTCATCGCTGGACTTCGGAGAGCGGCCGATCGAGGCTGCGGGTGCCTCGGAGGCGATCACCCTCTCGAACGACACGGGAGCGGAGGTTCTGGTCCGAGATGCGAGGATCCGCGGGCCGGACGCCGACGACTTCGACCTGACCACCGATACGTGCTCGGGCGTCGGTCTGCCCGTTGGGCGGTCGTGCTCCCTCGTCGTCTCCTTCACCCCGACGGAGGAGGGGGCCCGGGAGGCGAGGCTGGTGATCCGCCACGAGGGTGAGGGAGGCCCGATCCGGGTCCCGCTCGACGGGACGGGCGTGTCGGGCGAGCCGGAGGAGGAAGGCAGCCCCGTGATCGTCGTGGATCCCGAGAGCATCACCTTCCCCGCCGACGTCTCGGAGGGGGCCGCCGACGAGCTGACGATCACGAACGACGGAGAGGCCCTCCTCGAGGCTGCGGCGAGCGTGGACCCGGCGGATGAGGGCATCGCCCTCGATGCCGACTCGGTGGCGGCGTGCGCCGAGATCCAGCCCGGCGACAGCTGCACGATCTCCGTGCTGTTCGTCCCCTTCCGCGGCTCCCGGGGGGTGGCCAACGTGGTCATCGAGAGCAACGCCAGCGAGCAGCCGCTGCAGGTTCCCGTCTCCGGCACGCCTCGGGCGGTCGCCACCCCGACGGAGGTCGGGACGACGGACTGGGAAGGGTCGGAGGTGACCGTGTTCGTCAGGAACTCGGGTACCCAGGCCTTCACGCCGGCCTTCGACTTCGAGAACGAGCGATTCAGCGCTACGCATACCTGCGGGGAGCTCGTCATCGGCGGGGAGTGCGCGGTCACGATCGCCTTCGACGCCGAGGAAGCCGAGGACTTCGTGGGCGCGCTGCTGATCGAGGACGGGTCGGGGGAGGGGCCGGTCGTCGTCCCGCTCGAGTACCCGACGCCGGTCGACTAGCGGAACCCGCGGGCGACCTCGGCCTCGGCGACCCGGCCCACCCCGATCAGGTATGCGGCCTCGCGGAGCGTGA
>DASUTZ010000004.1:0-2418 GCA_036374295.1 Actinomycetota bacterium | reverse complement strand
GCCCGCATCCGGACCTCCGGCTAGCTCTCGGCCTTCGCGATCCGGGCCTTGGCCTTCGCCCTCGATTTCACGATCGAGCGGATCACGAGCAGCGCCACGAGCCCGACCGCCTGGGCCATGAGCGCCATCCGCGTGACGTCCACCGCCGGCTCCCAGCGGACGTCCTCGCCGCGGATCACGTAGGCGCCCACCGGGCGCGCCGTCACGCCGAACCCGCCGCCGGTGCCTTTGCCCTCGCCCTGCGGACTCTCGCCGCTGCCCCCGCCTCCGCCGCCGCGCACCGAGGCAGCGGGGAGGATGGTCACGCCGTTCTTCTCGAAGGGCTCTCCGTACACGCGGCCCACGGTGATGGCGTCGCGGGCGCCCTTCATCATCTCCTCCAGTTCCATGGGTCCCACCTCCTTCGTTCCACCGTACGCCGAATCTCCGTTCGCGTCGGGGGTCGGCGGGCCCGCGCCCTCGGGGCCGGTCGGATGCGTCCGGGTAGGATGGGCTCGATGACCGAGTACCCCGCACATCGCGAGGCCGACGTCGTCCTGCGGGACGGGTCCACGGTTCTGATCCGTCCGGTCCGTCCCGAGGACCGCGAGGCGATCCTCGTCTTCCTCAAGGGTCTCAGCGACGAGGCCCGCTGGCTCCGATTCTTCTCCGGCTTCCCCGACCTCGACCGCGCCGCCGACAGCGCGGCGAAGGTCGACTACCACGACCGGTTCGGGCTGCTGGCCGTGGTGGGCGACATCGTGGTGGGCCACGCCACGTACCTCGCCGACGGCGACCGGGCGGAGGTCGGGTTCGCCGTGGCCGACGCCTACCAGGGGCGCGGCCTGGGCACGATCATGCTGGGCCAGCTGGCCCAGGCCGCGGCCGAGAACGACATCCACACGTTCGAAGCCGAGGTCATGCCCGAGAACCGGCGGATGCTCGAGGTCTTCCGCGAGAGCGGCTTCCCGATCGAGACCCGCACCGAGCCCGGGCTGATCAAGGCCGAGTTCCCCACCTCGCTCACGCGGGAGGCCGTGGAGCGGTTCGACAGCCGGGAGCAGGTCGCGGCGATGAACGCGATGCGCTCGTTCCTCTCGCCCTCGGCCGTCGCGGTCATCGGGGCCTCCCGCACCCGAGGGACGATCGGCGCCGAGACGTTCCACAATCTCCTCGCGACCGGGTTCAACGGCCCCGTCTACCCCGTGAACCCCAACGCGCCCGTCGTGCAGTCGGTGGCGGCCTACCCCTCGATCAAGGACGCGCCGGGCCCGGTCGAGCTGGCCGTGGTGGTGGTGCCCGCGCCGGCGGTGGTGCCGGTGGCGAGGGACTGCGCCGAGGCCGGCGTGCGCTCGCTGGTGGTGATCTCGTCCGGGTTCGCCGAGGTGGGCGACGAGGGGGCCGAGCTCCAGCGCGAGCTGCTCTCGGTCTGTCGCGAGTCGGGGATGCGGCTGATCGGCCCGAACTGCATGGGGATCATGAACACCGACCCCGAGGTGAGGCTGGACGCGTCGTTCGCACCGACGTTCCCACCGCACGGGCGCGTGGGCTTCCTCTCCCAGAGCGGCGCCCTGGGGCTGGCGGTGATCGGGCGAGCCGTCGAGCTCGGGCTGGGGCTCTCGTCGTTCGTCTCGGTGGGCAACAAGGCCGACGTCTCCGGCAACGACCTCCTGAACTACTGGGAGGCCGACGAGGGCACCGACGTGATCCTGCTGTACCTCGAGTCGTTCGGGAACCCTCGGCGGTTCTCGCGGGTTGCCAGGCGGGTCGGCCGCTCGAAGCCGATCGTGGCGGTGAAGAGCGGACGGACGGCGGCGGGGGCCCGAGCCACCTCCTCGCACACCGGCGCGCTGATCGCGGCGTCGGACGTGACGGTCGAGGCGCTGTTCCACCAGACCGGGGTGATCCGGACCGATACGCTCGAGGAGCTGTTCGACGTCGCCACGCTGCTGTCGAGCCAGCCGCTGCCCTCCGGCAAGCGGGTGGGCATCATCACGAACGCGGGCGGGCTGGGGATCCTCTGCGCCGACGCGTGCGAGGCGGGAGGCTTGGAGGTTCCGACCCTCAGCGATGAGGCCGTGAGGAAGCTGAGGGAGTTCCTTCCGGCCGAGGCGTCGGTGCAGAACCCAGTGGACATGATCGCCTCGGCCAGCGCCGAGGACTATCGCATGACGATCGAGATCGTGGCGGGCGAGGGCGGCGTCGACGCCATCATCGTGATCTTCATCCCTCCGCTCCTCACCCGGGCCGAGGACGTCGCCCACTGCATCCGCGGGGCCGCCGACAGGATCGACGAGCGGATCCCCCTGCTGACGGTCTTCATGTCGGCGAGGGGCGTCCCGGACGAGCTGCGGACCGAGGGTCGGCGGATCCCCTCGTACTCGTATCCGGAGGACGCGGCTCGCGCCCTGGCCCACGCGTACCGGCACGCGGAGTGGC
>DASUTZ010000003.1:0-8503 GCA_036374295.1 Actinomycetota bacterium | reverse complement strand
GCGTGAGCCGTGCCGATAACACTCGGGGTGGGCTCAGGGAGGCGTTCCGCGTGAGCAAGCGATCACTCCGGCTCGAGGAGGGTGTCGCCCTCGCTCTCCGGGCCGTCCGACAGCCGCGGACCGGCGCGGCCGCCGTGCTGTCGGCCGTCGCTCGGGCGATGGAGGCGGAGCTGGTCGCCGCCTACCTGCTTGCGGGAGACCCCGGCAGGACGGCCGAGCTGATCGCGGCGGCCGGGCCTCGGACGCCCCAGCTCGGTCCCCTCGGCTCCGTCGACGAGCAGACCGCCGCCGTCCTCCAGGGGTGCCTGCACGAGGCCGTCTCTGAGGACAGCTTCTTCCCGGAGCCCTGGAGCAGCTTCCCCCGCCGGGCGCACGCCGTGGATCGCCTCCCGCTGGGGGGCGCCCTCGTGGTGCTGGCGGCCGGCGAAGGCCTCCTCGACCGCGACGTGCTCCTGCGCGTGATGGGCCCCCTGGACCTCCTCGTCACGACGATGGCCGTGATGGGCCGCCAGGAGCGGCTCGAAGCGGAGCTGCTGCGGATCCGCCAGGAACAGGCCCTGCTGGCAGCCAGCCTCCAGCACGACCTCCGCACGCCGTTGACCTCCGTCCTGGGCGCCGCGCAGACCCTGCTCGATCGGTCGGCCAGCCTCTCGGCGGAGCAGCGCGCGGAGCTGCTCGAGGTGATCGCGACCCAGGCCGAGCGGCTGAACGGGATGATCGGGGAGACGCTGGCCAGGCACGCCGCCGGGCCCGACGTGCCGGTGCGCATGAGCCTGGTGGATCCGCTGGCCGTGGCTCGCCGAGTGTGCGGCGCCGCTCGCTCTGCCCGGGGGGGCGAGATCGCGATCGACGTCGAGCCGACCCCGTTCCTCTGCGACGAGTCGAGGCTGGAGCGAGCGCTCCTCAACCTCGTGGACAACGCCCTCAAGTACGCCCCGGACGGGACCGAGGTGCACGTGATCGGCGCTCACACGGGCGGCACGTACACGTTCATGGTGGCCGACGCCGGGCCCGGCGTCGCCTCCGAGGTGGCCGCAGCGATGTTCTCTCCCTACGTTACCGATCCCTCCCGGGACGACGGGACAGGCCTGGGGCTCCACTCGGTGGCCCACGTGATGGAGGAGCTCGGGGGGAAGGTCTCCTACGCCCGCACCAGCGGGTGGACGCGCTTCTCGCTCGCCCTCCCGTGGCGCGGGCCGGATGCGGGACCGCCGGATGCGTGAGATCGCCGAGCGTCTCGGGGCGACGGACCTCTTCGTGCTCTACCGCGTGGCCCCCCAGAGGCTCGTGAACGTGGACGGTCACGGCCGCGGTGCCGGATGGGTCGGGAACATCGATCTCGACCCCTCGACCGAGCGGTGGCTGACGGTGGTGCAGGAACGGGGCCTGGCCCGCGTCTCCCAGGGGATGCCGCAGCGGATCTTCGGACCCTACTGGGCGACTCAGGCCGTGGGTGTTGCGGTGGGGGATTACGTGGTGGTTCTCGGCGGGTGGGACGTCGCGAACCTGCCGGACGAAGGGGTCCGCGACGCAGCGGCCCTCGCCGTCGCGGCGGTGGCCGAGGTCCCCGTGGCGAAGCGCCTGGCCGACGACCTCGAGGTCACCCAGGCAGCGCTGGCGGTGGCCCGGATGCGTCCGGACTCCCTGGACGCCGCTGCAAGGGCGATCGCCACGACCGCGGCCCGGGCCACCTCTTGCGAGTTCGGCGCCGTGCTCCTCTTCGGGCCTCCCATCACGCTCCATCTGGCGGAGGAGGGCTGGCGGCCCTCCGCCAGCGAGGAGGAGATCGCGGCCGCCCTCCTCCCGCTGGCCCAGGCCCTCTCCGACGGGCTCTACGTCGAGCAGGACACGTCCGAGAGCCCGTTCCCGTACCGTCCGCTCACGTTCGAGGACGGGCTCGTGGCTCGGTGTGCCGTTAGGCTCGGCACGGAGGGCGACCTCGGTGTCCTGGTCGTGGCCCATTCGCTGGAGTCGCCGCGAGGCTTCACGATGCTCTGCCAGCGGGTGATGCGTGCGATCGGCGAGACGGCCCAGTCGACCCTCTCGTCGCTCATCGACAGCGGGGTGCGAGAGGGGGGATTCGAACCCCCACGGGCCTGAGCCCACCGGCTCCTAAGGCCGGCGCGTCTGCCGTTCCGCCACTCTCGCGCACCCGAGTATAGGGTCCGCCACGCCCGCTCCGTTTCCCCGCTCGGGCCCCCGGGTAACCGAGGGTGGTGGCCGAGCACAGGCTTATCTCCAAGACGATCGACTGGGTCCAGGATCGGGTCCCGAAGCCGGTTGGGGACTTCATCGGCAGGCTCCGCGAGGAGGACGTCCTTCTGCCCGCGTCGGGCCTCGCCTTCTACGCGCTCGTCTCGGTGGCGCCCCTCCTGATCGTCTCGGTGTGGGTGGTCGGCTTGATGGTGAGCGATACGCGGATCCAGCAGCTGTCCCAGCAGGTGAAGGACGTGGCGCCCCCCGGCCTGGGGCTCGGCAACCTGATCCAGCGGGTGGCCTCGCAGGGGACGACCCTG
The DNA here is from genome assembly GCA_036374295.1 of Actinomycetota bacterium. Taxonomy (GTDB): domain Bacteria; phylum Actinomycetota; class UBA4738; order UBA4738; family CALAEC01; genus DASUTW01. The sequence continues at coordinate 5,987 of DASUTZ010000003.1, read as the reverse complement.
GGGATCGGAGCGGTGGTGGCCGCCCTGTGGCCGGCCACCGCCTACGGCTCGGGGCTGGCTCAAGGCTTCGAGCGCCTCCACCACAGCGACGGCGGAGAGATCCCGGGCCTCCGGGGGCGCGGTCTGGCCATCCTGGTGATCCTCCCCATGTTCGTCCTCGGGATCCTGGGGGCGGCATTCTTGGGCACGACGCTCCTGAAGGGCGGCATCACGGCGTCGATCTTCGGGCCCGTGCTGGCCCTGGTCTTCGGGTTCGCCGCCGCGTTCGTCGGCACGGCCGTGATCTACTGGATCTTCCCCGTCCACCGCCTGCCCTGGGGTACGCTCGCTCGCGCCGCCGCGCTGGCGGCGGCTCTCATCGCCGTGCTGTCGCTGCTCTTCGTCCTCTATCTGAACCTTGGTGCCGACTTCGAGAAGAGCTACGCCAGCAGTACGATCGCGGGGATGGTCCTCCTGGGCGTGTGGCTGTTCCTCTCCAACGCGGTCCTCCTCGCCGTTCACGCGGGCGCGGACGAGCGCTGAATGGTCGCCCTCCTCGAGGAGATCGTCGAGTTCATCGGCCCGCTGTTCAGCGGGTTCACGGGCTACGCGATCGTGACGGCCGCCGTGCTGCTCGAGCGCTCCATCCTGATCGGCGTCGTGGTCCCGGGAGAGGTGACGATGGCCGCGGGAGCGCTGTTCGCGGCCAGGGGGCAGCTGAGCCTGACCCTGGTCATCGTCCTGGGCGCTCTGGCCGCGATGGTCGGCGAGTCGATCGGCTTCTGGCTGGGGCGCCGGTACGGCCGCTCGTTGATGAGGCGACTTCCGCTCCTGAACCGGTTCGAGCATCGCATCGAGGACGTGGAGGAGCTGTTCGATCGGCACGGGGGGAAGGCCGTGGCGGTCGGGAGGTTCGCGGCCGGGGCCGGGGTCTTCATCCCGTTCGTCGCGGGGATGGGGAGCATGCGCTACAAGAGGTTCCTGCTCTTCGACGTCCCGTCGATCGTCATCTGGGCGCTGGGCGTGGGGTTCGTCGGCTACCTTCTGGGGCGGAACATCGAGCTCCTCGATCGGATCCTCACCAACTTCGGATGGGCCATGCTGGGCCTCCTCGTGGTGGGGATCGTGGCCTACGTGATCTGGAAGCGCCGCCGCGACTCGACAGACGATTGAGCGAGCCGCTACCCTCACGCTTCGACCGAGGGAGGAGCGTGGGCGGAAGAGTCCTGGGCCTGGTGTTCGTGGCGATGGTCGTCGTCGCCGGCTGCGGCGAGCAGGTGGAGACCGTGGGGACCACCGAGGAGTGCATACGGAAGGTGGGCTCGGTCGTCGACCAGGAGTTCCTGGAGGAGCGCAACTCGTCCCTCGTCGAGATCGGCGCGGGGAAGGGCGACCTCGTGGGCGCCATCGCCAAGGCGTGCGTGGATTCCTCCCCCGAGGATCCCGTGGAGGAGGTCGCGGAGCGAGCCGTGAAGATCCTCAACCCGGACCCCCCCGAAGAGAAGTAGCGGCGTCGAACGCGCGGCCCGGTATGCTCGCGATGTGACCGGGTTCTCGGTGCGGGAGGCGCGTGAGATCCTGGCGCGCACACCGGGGGTGCTTGACCGGCTGCTGAGCGGGGCCTCGTCCGGCTGGACCCACGAGGCGCCGCCCGGAGCCTGGACCCCGGCCGAGATTCTCACCCACCTGATCCACGGCGAGAAGACCGACTGGGTGCCTCGCGTCCGGATCATCCTCGAGGAGGGTCCGTCGAGGCCGTTCGAGCCGTTCGACCGCGAGGGCGGGGCGGTCGAGGCGGGGCGTCCTGTCGAGGAGCTGCTGGCCGAGCTCTCGAGGCTCAGGGTGCGGAACCTCGCGTACCTCGACGGCCTCGAGCTGGACGATGAGGCGCTGGCCAGGAAAGGGACGCACCCCGAGCTGGGCACGGTCACCCTCGAGCAGCTGATCGCGACCTGGGCCGCCCACGACCTCGGCCACGTGGGCCATGTCGTCGAGGTCATGTCGAAGCGGTACCGGGAGACGGTCGGCCCCTGGCGAGCGTACCTGCCCTTCCTCGACCGCCCCGACTGAGACCTCGCAGGTGGCGTTTCACCGATCCCAAGGGGGTTCGTCGTACGCTCGCGGCTCGTCCGTCCGAGGAGGTCGTCATGATCAGCACCCGAGCAGGGTGGGGAGCCTCGATGGTGGGGCTCGCGCTGGCGGTGTCGCTCTTCGCGGGAGCACTCCTTCAGCCTGTTCTCGTGGGCTCGGCCGATGCCCACGTGACGTCGAAGGTCTCGCACCTGTGGAAGCGGCACATCAAGAAGATGGCGGACCGCCGCTATCTGAACCAGCGGACGTCCACGCACACGGTCCCGTTCGCGGCCTTCGGCCCGCTCACGTCCTCGCAGCCATACGCGATGGGAGGCCAGTTCGTGAGCGGCCAGAGCGGCACCGGGGCCCTCTTCGCTCCGGTCACGCTCCCGCAGAGGGCCCGGATCACGACCGTGGCCTGCCACTTCTACGACGTCTCCCCCGTGTCCGACGTCTCATGCCGCTTCCGCTGGGCGCCCACGGGTCAGCCCATGGTCAGCTCCGTGGCCGGCAACCTTGTCTCCTCCGGGAACGGCGGCTATCAGAGCGTCTCGACCGCCGCCATCGATCAGCCCGTCGTCAACAACAAGCGCCGTGTGTACTACGTGCAGATCGCGCCCGTGAGCTCCTGGGACGGCCTGAACGCGGCGCTGGTCGGCGTCGAAATCACCTACACCCTCGAGTAGGGAGGCTGCGGATGTCGGTGGGCCTGACTCGCTTGATGAGGTGGTTCTTGCTCCAGACCCGGATCACGGTGTTGTCCACGAGCTGGCGCCTTGCAGGCGTTGCCCACCGAGAACATCTGGTTGTCCACGGAGACCGGGTCGTTCGAGGCCACCCTGCGCAGCACCCACTGGCCGGGGTGGTCCTCGGCGGCGTCGACCGGGATGGAAGAGGCATCCCTCGCGCCGTCAGGCATTCGCACCATGCGGCTCTGAAGGTGGCGCTCGACTCCCAGCCTCCTGGCACCTGCGCTTCTGTGCCACTGATCTGGATTCGACGATACCTCGAATCCGGCGGCGAGATCCTCGCCGAGATCACGATTGAGGCAACGATCGGGGGCCGCTCGCTGATCCTCGAGGGCGCCCTGGCGCATCGCTGGAGCGAGGGGAAGCTTGTTCGGTACCGCTTGTACTCGGATCCGTTACCACCCGAGGTCAATGCCGTTCAACCGCAGGCCGGAACGAACGCGGGCGAGCCCGGGGTGAGCCCATAGCCCACGGCCGCGGTGGCTCGTCAATGCGAGAAGGCAGTACCCGGGGCCAGCCTGCCACTGCTGGGCTGAGGTGAGTTCCGTCCTGTTCGCGGGCCGTTCGTCCATGGGCCGATCTCGGTGGGCCGTGAAGGACTCGAACCTTCAACCTTGGGATTAAGAGTCCCCTGCTCTGCCAGTTTGAGCTAACGGCCCGACGAGGACAGTGTAGCGGGCGCCCTCATGCCCGCCCACGAGAGGGTGACCGAGGGGACTCGAACCCCCAACCTTCGGGACCACAACCCGACGCTCTAACCACTTGAGCTACGGCCACCACGCCGCATCGATTGTAGCAGTGGCCTCCCTCGCCCCTTCGTGAAGAGCGACCCGCGCGGGTAGCCTGTCCCCGAGGAGGATGCCATGCGCAACCAGATGCTGATCGCGGGCTCGTGGACCGACGGGCGGGGCTCCGAGTCGATCGCGGTGACGAGCCCGGTAACGGGGGAGGGGCTGGGCGAGGTCCCGGTCGCCACCCCCGAGGATGTGGACGAGGCGGTGGGGGCGGCCCGACGCGCCGTGGAGGCGCTCGACCGCATGACGGTCTTCGAGCGCGCGGAACGCCTCCATCGCGTGGCGGCGCTGATGCGCGAGCGGAAGGAGGTGCTCGCCCGGGAGCTCACGCTTGAGCACGGGAAGCCCTACAAGGCCGAGGCCCTCGACGAGATCGAGGAGTCGGCCGAGAACTTCGAGGTCGCGGCGGAGGACATCAAGCGCGTCAACACCGAGGTCCTTCCCTCGACAGACCGCAACAAGAGGATGTTCACCCTCCGGAAGGCCAACGGCGTGTACGCCACGATCACGCCGTGGAACTTCCCCTTCGTGATCCCGTCCGAGCTGCTGGCTCCCGGCCTGGCTGCCGGGAACGCGATGATCCTCAAGCCCTCCGAGCACACGCCGCTGATCGGCGCACGGATGGCCGAGATCATTGCCGAGGCCGGCTTCCCGGAGGGGTCCATCTCGCTCGTGTTCGGCGCGGGGGAGACGGGACGGACGCTCGTCTCGCACCCCGGCGTGGACGCGATCGCCTTCGTGGGCCACAACAGCACCGCGGAGGCCATCGTCCGCGCGGCGGGCCTGAAGCGCACGCTGATGGAAGCCTCGGGCAACGGACCGGTGATCGTGCTCGACGACGCCGACCTCGATGAGGCGGCGGCCATGGCCACGTTCGGTGCGACCTACGTCTCGGGGCAGTGCTGCGTGGCTACGGAGCGGATCCTCGTCTCCGAGTCCGTCCACGACGACTTCCTGGAGCGGCTGGTGAAGGAGGCGGAGGCCGCCGTGCTGGGGGACCCGTTCGACGAATCGACGATCATGGGGCCGCTGAACAACGCCGACGTGGCTGAGAAGATGGACCGGCACCTCGAAGACGCGCGCGAGAAGGGCGTCGCGATCCTCACGGGTGGGGGGCGGGCGGACGGGTTCCCCACCGACCTCTACTACGAGCTCACCGTGGCCGACGGCGTCGGGCCCGACACCCTCCTCTTCCGAGAGGAGACCTTCGGGCCCGTCCTCCCCGTGACCACGTTCCGAGACGACGAGGAGGCCATCGCCATGGCCAACGATTCGGATCTGGGGCTGCAGGCCGCGGTCTTCACCTCGAGTCTGAGGCGGGCCTTCCGGTTCATCGACCGGATCCGTGCCGGCAACATCGTGGTGAACGACACGACCGACTACTGGGAAGCGCACCAGCCCTTCGGCGGCGCTTCCGGCACGAAGACCGGCTGGGGGAGGGTCGGGGGGAAGTACGCGATCGAGGACATGTCCGACCTCCGCACGGTCGTCATCGACTGGGAGAAGACGAAGGACTGAGGGGCTGCCCGGGCCTATCGGCGGAGGGACCCGCGGGAAGCGGTCCGAACGGCCCCGGAGCCGGCGCTCGCCGTCCGGATACAGTCATCGTGGAGGTTTGTGGATGCGCAGGTCGATCCTCGTGCTGGGGATGCTGACCGCGGTGGCGGCCGTCGGATGCGCGGATGAGGGAGACGAGCCAGGCTTCAGCCCGCCCCCCACCCCCACCGGCGCCCTCACGGCGAGCCCCAGCCCCTCGCCCACCACGGAGACTCACGTCGTGCGGGTGTTCTTCGGGGCGCCGGACGCCGCGGAGACCGAATGCGCCGAGGTCGTCCCGGTCGAACGGACCACCGAAGGAGCGGACGTCCTCCACGACGCCATGGAGGCCCTCCTCGAAGGCCCGACCCGCGACGAGCGCGCCCAGGGCATCGGAAGCTTCTTCGGCGCGAAGACGCGCGGGATGCTCAACGCCGTGCGCATCGAGGACGGCGTGGCTCGCGTGGACTTCCGGGACTTCTCCCAGGTGATCCCGAACGCGTCCACCTCCTGCGGCAGCGCGGCCCTCCTGGCCCAGCTCGACGCGACCGCGACCCAGTTCCCGACCGTGCGGGAGGCGAGGTACTCGTTCGAGGGGAGCGAGGAGGCCTTCTACGAGTGGCTCCAGATGAGCGTACCCACGTGAGGCATCGGGGAGGAGGTCGTCTCCAGAACAGTCCCGCTTGCTGGTAGATGATGGAGACATGAGCGACCCTTCGCTCTCGGTCCCGAGCGAACCGATCGAGCATCCGGTTCCCATCGAGGATCACGGCCTCATCGGTGACACTCGGACCGCCGCACTCGTCACGCGTCGCGGGGAGATCGACTGGCTCTGCCTGCCGCGCTTCGAGAGCCC
>DASUTZ010000002.1:0-8021 GCA_036374295.1 Actinomycetota bacterium | reverse complement strand
TGGCCGCTCCCGGTCCCATCGAAGCAGTGCCCCACGATGATCTCATCGCCGAAGATCACGGTGGTCTTGTCGTCGCTGAACAGGGCCGAGTGGTAGAACTGCACCTCCGGCTCGTCCACCTCCCACACGGGATCCAGGGTCCCGGGGTTGTGCGGATCCGAGATGTCCCAGACCTGCCCGACGCTGCTGCACGCCGCGGCCGCGAGCTTCAGCTGCAGGTGCACCTGGATGTCGTGGCACCCGCGCATCGGGTTGAACGCGGGCGGCGGCAGGAAGAGGGGGTCCTCGTTGAAGGTTGGGATGTCGATTGGGACCTCGATGACACCGCCTGACTGCTCCGGGTGCTGCGGGTCGACCCGGGCGATCGAGAGGATCTCGTGCAGCGGGTTGTGCGTGTCGGACGGGTCGTCGTGAGGGCCGCAGTCGGGGCCCGACCGGAGCGGATAGGACGCCACGTAGATGTCCACGTGCCCCTTGTGCGGGATCCCAGTGTGGGTGTGCGACCCGCACTTGATGTAGATGTCGGCCGCGGGCTGGAGCCGGGTGAAGCCGTCGGGGTCCGCCGGGGTGGACAGGACCTCGCTCAGGCTGAACACGCGCAGGCCCTCCCAGCCGGTCTCCAGCGTCGCCGGGACCGCGGGGCCGGATCCACATTCGGGGCCCGTCAGGACCTCGTCCACCGAGACGACGAGCGCATCGCCCCAGATCGAGACGTCGCCCTGCTGCCCTCGACAGAAGACGTCCTTGACGAGCGTGGGATTCTCCGGATCGGAGATGTCGAAGATCCGGAAGCCGTTGTAGTTCCCCGCGATCGCCATCTTCCCGACGAAGGCGAGGTCGGATTGGGTGGCCGGGCTGGACCGCGGGCTGAGCGCGATCTCCCTCATGTTGTCGCTGTGATCGTCCGCGCTGTGCGAGGCGCTCACGGGGGACGCCACGATCATCATCAGAGGGAGGAGAAGCGCGAGCAGGAGCTTCGTTGCGAGTCTCACGGGATCGTCACCTCCTGGGCGGGTGGGGCGGGTAAGGATGAGCTTCCGCTATGGCTCGGTCATCCATCACCCCCTTCGGACGCGCCTCCGCGGTGTCCCGAGCAACCTACTAGTCCCTGTAGGAGAGGGTCAAATCACGGACGGTCTGTGTGGGCGGGACGCTCCCGCGTGCCTGCGGGCAGGAGACCGCGCCCTGGGCCCAGATGCCGCCGTCGGGCGGAACCCTTCCCCAGGACGAGACGACTCCGAGACTCCGCCACGGGCCCCCCGACCGTCCGGTAGGGTAGCGGGGATGGCGCGCCGGGTCCTCGTCCGGGGATTGGCAGCCGCGTTCGTCGCCATGCTCGTGCCCGGCACGGCGTGGTGGGAGCCCGCGGCGGATCGCGCTCGTGCCCCGGCGCGTCCCCGGTCGGAGTCGATGTTCGCGCCCAATCCTTCGCCGCTGGGCCTGCTGGGCGGCAGGATCGAAGAAAGCTGGGCCACGCGCCGCGACGAGCGAACAGCGACGGGCGACCAGGTTCTCGGCGCGCTGCTGATAGGTGTGGCGATCGTCCTGCTCGCCGGGACCGAGCGCGTGGCGGCACGCCGAACGCGACGCTCGACCCCGTGGACCGTCCGGGCGCTGGGGGCACGGTCGCCCCCGCTCGCGCCCGCCTAGCTGGTGAAACGCGCCGCCGCACGGCGGCGCCGGGCCGGAGGATCTCGATGTCAACGAATCTCGGATGGCGCACGTTCCTCGTCCTCGTCGTCCTCGGGGGGGCCATCGCCCTCATCCTGACGAGGCCGGTTCGGCTCGGGCTCGATCTCCGGGGCGGGACCCAGATCGTCCTCGAGGCGAGGGACACGGAGAACGTCGAGGTGGGCGGCGACGTGGTCGATCGCACCGTGGAGGTCCTGCGAAGGCGCGTGGACGCCCTGGGTGTGACCGAGCCCACCCTCCAGGCCTCCGGGAGCCGGCGCATCATCATCGAGCTCCCCGGCGTGTCCGACCCGGACGAGGCCATCCGCGTCCTGGGGCGCACGGCGCAGCTGACGTTCCATCGAGTGCTCGGCGTGGAGGGCCCGCAGGCGGGGCCCTCGCCCGGCCCGTCGCCGGGCATGGACGAGGGGGATGAGGAGGGCGAGATCGTCCTGCCGGACGAGTCGGGAGGGGAGCTCCGGCTCGCGCGGGCGGCCCTGACGGGCGAGGTCGTCAGCGACGCGCAGGCCACGATCCAGCAGGAGTTCGGCGGGTGGACGGTGCAGCTTCGGTTCAGGGGCGAGGGGTCCGACGCCTGGGCGGAGCTGACCGGGCGCGCCGCGTGCGAGCCGCTGGGCGACCCGCGGCGGCGCATCGCGATCGTCCTCGACGATCAGATCATCTCCAGCCCCGAGGTCGACCAGAGCGTCGTCTGCGAGGAAGGGATCACGGGCGGCGAGACGGTGATCACGGGGAACTTCACGGAGGACGAGGCGAGGAACCTCGCGGTGCTGATCCGGGGCGGCGCCCTTCCGGTTCCGGTTGAGATCGTCGAGCAGCGGACTGTCGGGGCGACCCTGGGGGACGAGGCGATCCGCGCCAGCATCCAGGCGGCGCTGATCGGCGCCGCGCTGACGATCCTGTACATGCTCGTCTACTACCGGCTGCTCGGAGCGCTGGCCGCCCTCGCGCTCGGCGCGTACGCCATCATCGCGTTCGGCGCGCTGCTGGCGCTGGGGGCCACCCTCACCCTGCCGGGGATCGCCGGGTTCGTGCTCGCCGTCGGGATGGCGGTGGACGCGAACGTTCTGGTCTTCGAGCGGATCAAGGAGGAGCATGCCGACGGCCGATCGGTCCGCGCCTCGGGGAGCGCCGGGTTCGAGCGGGCCTGGAGCGCGATCGCCGACTCGAACGCCACGACGCTGCTGGCGGCGATCCTGCTGTTCTTCTTCGCCTCGGGAGCGGTGCGCGGGTTCGGCATCACCCTCTCGATCGGGGTCGTGGCCTCGATGTTCAGCGCCCTCGTCGTGACCCGTGTGCTGGTCGAGCTCGCCGTGAGGGCGCGGCGTGTGCGCGAGCGGCCCGGGCTCCTGGGGATGGGGGTCGGCCACCGGTTCCGCGAATGGCTGGAGGAGACGCGCCCGGACATCGTGAGCCACTCCCGCCGGTGGTTCACGGTCTCGCTGATCGCCCTGGTGCTGGCCGGGGTGGGGCTCGCGGTGCGCGGGCTTCGGTTCGGGGTGGAGTTCCAGGGTGGGCGTCTCGTGGAGTACTCGACAGGTCAGCAGGTCGCGCTGGACGAGGTTCGCGCGGAGCTCGCCGACGTCGGGTTCCCGCGGGCCATCGTGCAGCGGACGGGGGAGGGCAACGTCTCGATCCGGACGGGCCGGGTGACCGATGCGGAAGAGGCCCGGATCGAGCAGGCCGTCGCGTCGCTGGGCGGGACGGTCTCGGTGGAGCGGGAGGAGTTCGTGGGCCCGACCATCAGCGGGGAGCTGCTCCGCGCGGCGGTCATCGCGCTCGTCATCGCCCTCGCCCTCCAGCTGGTCTACCTCGCCATGCGCTTCCGGTGGACGTTCGGGACGTCGGCGGTGGTGGCGATGTTCCACGACGTCGCGATCCTGCTAGGCATCTTTGCCTGGCTGGGGAAGGAGATCGATGGTGTCTTCCTCGCGTCGCTCCTGACCGTGATCGGGTACTCGATCAACGACTCGGTCGTGGTCTTCGACCGGATCCGTGAGCGATGGAGCGAGCGCAGCCGAGAGCCGTTCGGGAGGGTGGCCAACGATGCCGCCCTGCAGACGGTGCCCCGGACGATCAACACGGGCCTCGGAGCCCTGTTCATCCTCGTGGGCCTGTACCTGTTGGGCGGGGACACCCTGACCGACTTCGCGCTGGCGCTGATCGTGGGGATCCTGGTGGGGACGTACTCGTCGATCTTCGTGGCCTCGCCGCTTGTGGTCACGCTGGAGAGCGGCGGGGGCGGGCCGCCGGTCCCGGCCCGTCCGGCCGCGAGCACCGTTGCGCCATCCGCGAAGAAGGCGGCCCCTCGGCCCCGGCGGCCCGCGCGGCCCAAGGCGAGGTCGCGCTCACGGAAGAAGGGGCGATGAGGCATAGGCCGCCCTGCTGAGCGGCTCGATTCAGGCCCTCAGGCCGCGCGGGCGGCAGGCTCTGCGTCGCGAAGCATGCGGATCGTGGCCCGCTCGGCGGCGCCGTGCAGACGCTCCAGGTCTGTGGTCGCCCCACCTCTCAGGGTGTGGGCGATCGTCTGACCGGCGAGGAACAGGTCGATGACGCGGGGATCGATGTAAGACGCCCGGCACACCGAGGGCGTGTTCCCCAGGTAGGAGGCGACGGACTTCACGGCCTGGCTCACCTGACGCGTCCGGGCCGCCCTGGACCGGCCCAGCTCGTCGTGGGAGGCGAGCGCGACGGCGGCGAGTAGGGTCCCGGTCCACGTCCGGAAGTCCTTGGCGGAGTGCTGCTCGCGGACGTGCCCTTTGAGGTACTCGTTGACGTCCGTGGAGCGCAGGTCCCGCCAGGCCCTCCCCTCTCGGTAGGCCAGCAGCTCGGGGCCGCCGCCCCTGCGCCGCCTCAGGGTCCGGAGAACGGGCAGCACGAGCGGATCCGAGACCTCGAGCACGCGCCGGGCGCCGCCCTTCGCCACGTAGTCGAATGCCGCCCGCGAGTCGCCCACCATCACGTGGTCCTTGAGGAGGGTGGCCAGGCCGTAGCTGCCGTTCTCCTCCGCGTACTCCTCGGAGCCGATGCGGAAGAAGCCGAGGTCGAGAAGTCGAACGGCGCAGGCGAGGGCCCGCTCCCGTGGCATCCCCTCGAGCCGGAGGTCCCGGCGGAGGCGCCTGCGGAGGGAGGGGAGCCGCTCCGCGAAGTCAAGGATCCGGTCGAACTTCTGGCGGTCCCGCCGCCGCCTCCAGGCCTCGTGGTACAGGTACTGGCGCCGGCCGGCCGCGTCGGTGCCGATGGCCTGGAGATGCCCGCGTGGGTCGAGGCAGATCCAGACGTCCTTCCAGGCCGGTGGGATGGCGAGCGACCTGATCCGCGCGAGGACCTCGGGATCGTCGACCTTGCGGCCGTCCGGCCCCCGGTACTCGAAGCCACGACCTCTCCGTCGCCGCTCGATGCCGGGCTGGCCGGTGTCCGCCCGACGCAGCCGAGCCACCTCGTCACCTCCCGTGCTCGCCGATATCGGGAAGTGATTCCCGCTTGGGGGAGTGCGGCAAACCGGGAGAAGGGCGGTGCCGCCCCCGTTCGGGGGCGGCGCCGCCCTTCCTCGCTGTTCTCGAGGACCCTACGGGATGCCGCGCGTCCGCTCGCAGTTGCGAGCGCGGTCCCGCCCCGGGCCGCCGAGGCAGCTGTCCCTGGCCGGGCCGCCGTTCAGCACGTCGTTGCCCTTGTTGCCGAACAGCGTGTCCCTGCTTCCCTGACCCTGGATGCGGTCGTCACCGGCGTTGCCGCGGATCGTGTCCGCGCCGGCGCCTCCGCAGATCAGGTCGTTGCCGCCCCGACCCCGGATCAGGTCGTTGCCGCCGAGGCCGGCGATGACGTCTCGACCCGCGGTTCCGGTCAGCACGTCACCGGAGCTCGTGCCGAAGATCGTCGCCTCCTGGCCCATGCAGCGCGGGATCACCGGCTGGATCACGTTCTCCTGCACCTGCGGGTTCAGGTGCGGGAGGTCGATGGCCGACTCCACGCGCGGGTCGTCGAACGAGAACAGGTCCAGGGACCGGACGATGTCGTTGGCCCAGATGAAGCCGTTGTACCAGTACGAGGACCACGTGTTCGCCCCGACGTCCGGACCGACGCCGTTCACCGGGGAGTTGGCCCTGTAGAAGCCGATCTCCTTCGGGTTCGTCGGGTCCGTGTAGTCGATCACCGAGGTCCCGCCCGTGTACCAGGCCGAGACGGCGATCCGCCGCCCATCGGTCGTCGGCACCGTGTTGTAGTTGTGCGCGGTGCAGATCCCGGTCGCCTGCCGCGGGATCTTGAAGCGGCCCTGGAACACGCCGTTCATCTTGTAGAAGTACATCGCGCCCTGGCGGTCGGGCTCCCCGTCCTCGAGCTTGCAGCGGTTCTCGCCGCCGCCGCCCGCCTCGTCCTCGAAGACGATGATCTTGCCGTCGTAGGAGAACGTGGCCGAGTGAAACAGGGTGTCCACGTCGGGCTGGCGGACGCGGCGCAGGTAGGTGGGCTGCCACGGGTTCGTGATGTCCCAGATGATGCCTTCGGCCCAGCAGGCGCCGGCCGCCCTGTTGATCTCCAGGAACGTGTTGATGTCGTGGCAGGCGGTCACGTCGAAGTACCTGCCGCCGATGTTGATGTGCGTGACGATTCCGGCCAGCGGCAGGGTCTGCTCCCGCACGTTCGTGTAGACCCAGTTCGTGGCCTCGCCCGGGTCCGGGTCATTCGGCGTTCGGTCGTCCGCCGCCGCTGGATCGTTCAGAGGCACGCGGATGATCGAGATCTTGTCGTGGACGCCGTTGGGCTTGGCCTCCCCCGGCTCGGGTTCCAGGCACTCCGTACCGTTGTCCCTCACTCCCGCCGGGAAGTCGAACTCCACGCTGTCGACCTCGACGTCGGCGCGAGCCGGGATGCTCGTGGTCACCGCGCCGCCTCCCAGCGGGTACGAGGACACCCAGATGACCAGGTAGTCGACGTCCGCGATCGTGGTCTCACCCGCGATCGTGTGGGTGTGAGACCCGCAGTCGGTCGGCACCGCGGCGATCTGGACGGGGTTCTCCTCGTCGTTGATGTCGAAGATCCGAACCCCTTCCCACGACTCGACGTTGCTCGCCGTGGTGTTGGCCTCCCCGCAGTCGGGCCCGGCCTTCGGCGTGTCCACCGACGCGAAGAGCAGGTCCGCCGCCGGATCGCCGTCGTTGTCCCAGACCGAGATGTCGAACTGCGGTCCTGGACAGACGACGTCGGCGATCACGTTGCTCGGATCGGCGATGTCCAACGGGTTCGTGATGTCGATGATCCTGAACCCGTTGTAGTCGGCCACGTACGCGCGGTTGCCCCAGAACGCCAGGTCGGAGTTCGTGGGATTCATCGGGTCCGTGTTCACCGCAGTGCCGATGTAGCTGATGTTGGGACTGTGGATGTCGTTGTTGTGGTCCGCGCCGGCGGGTGCCGGCGGCAGCGCCAGGAGCGCCACCGAGACCACGGCGCCTACCAGCCAGGCGAGCTTCACCTTTCTGCGCATCGATCCCTCCTCAAGCGACGGATGGACCCTTCGTCGGGTCCGACTACCTTCACCCGACTCGATCGCTCCGAGAGTGAGGCACCACCTCCCCGGACTGCCCCTCCTGCCCAGCGATGTATAGCCCGAAGGACTTTCAGGGTGCAAACTCACGGAACGGTGGATCGCCTCCTGATCGTGACAGAGCGGAGCAAGCCATCTTGCGACTCCCTCCGGGCGGCAGAGGAAGGAGTCGGGACGTGGAACACAGTGGGGTTCGGGCAGGCTTCTATGCGCCCAGCGACCAAGGGAGGTGACGGTGAGCGACGCTGCGAGTGTGCTCGTGCTGGTAGCGCGGATCGTGATCGGCTTCTACTTCAGCATCTTCGCCGGGATCCTCGGCCACATCATGGCCAGCAAGGGCATGGAGGGGTACGCGAGCGCGATGCGCTTCCCCGTTCCCGGGATCGCGGGGTGGCCGACGGGGATCTGGCTGATGCTGGGCGGCATCTCGGTGGCCTTGGGGATCTATGGGGACATCGGGTCCCTCATGATCATCGCCTTCCTCGTCCTCGCGGCTGCGTGGTTCCACCGCTTCTGGCAGGTCGGTGAGGATATGAAGCTGATGCAGACGGGCTTCTTCTGGAGGAACGTCCTCACCAGCGCGGGCCTCCTGGTCCTCTTCGCCCTCTTCGCGGAGCTAGGGCCGGAGATGCCATACACGATCACCGACTCGCTGATCTCGTTCTGAGGAAGGCGACCCAGGCGACGGCCCCGGCCGCCAGAACCGCGGCGCCGGTCACCACCGAGACCGGCGGCAGCGTGAAGGCGAGGATCGCGCAGCCGAGGACCCCCACGACCTGGACGAGCC
>DASUTZ010000001.1:0-16575 GCA_036374295.1 Actinomycetota bacterium | reverse complement strand
GAGACGAACAGGAACGGCACGCCCGCCTGCTTCGCCATCGCCTTCGCCAGGAAGGTCTTCCCGGTGCCGGGCGGGCCCTCGAACAGCACGCCGCGCCGGGGGTTTCCGCCGAGCCGCGAGCGGAACGTCGAGTACCCGAGGAACACGTTGAGCGTGCGGATCACGTCGTCGACCTGGGCGTCGAGGCCCTTCAGCTCCTCGAGCCCCACCTCGATGTGCTCGGGCCGCACGACCATGGCCGGCGAGCGTCCGCTCCCCATCGGGAGGAGGATCACGATGGCGAAGAGGGCGACGAGCAGGAGCCCCGGCAGCCAGATCCACGCGTCCTGGGGCAGCGAGGGAAGGCCGATCGGGTTCCCCGACGCGTACCGGTACCAGAGGTAGCCGTCGATCAGGCCGATCACCAGCGCGAGGCGGACCAGTCGACGGCGTCGCGTCCGCTCCCGGATCCTCGAGACGTCGGCCCGTCCCGCCTTGATCAGGGTCGACTGTCCGAGGACCGCCGCCACGTCGTTGGTCGCCGCCTGCTCCTGCGCCCTGCCGCCGCGATCGGCCTCGCCCACGTGCCCTCCCATCCAGAGACGACGATGCCCGGGCCGCGCGCGCAACGCTCGGCCCGGGTCCCACGAGTAGTTGTACCTGGAATCCGAGGATTCCACCACCCCGCTCGATTTGGCGATCGCCGACCCGGGCGGGCAGAATCGTGCCACTGGAGCCCTACCCGGGAAGGACCGCGGATGGCACGGAAGAAGCGCGAACCGGTCCCCGCGGACGCCGCCCGCCACATCGGAGGCCTGCTCCGGGGGGTACGGAAGACCTGCGGCTACCGGGCCGTGCGCGAGGCCGCGCAGGCGAAGGGGTGTCCGGCCGCCCTGCAGACGATCTACGCGTACGAGCGGGGCGGGCTCCTGCCCAGCCTGCCCCAGTTCCTCCAGCTGATCGACTTCTACGTTGGGGCCGACGGGGTCTCCGAGGAAGCCAGGCTCCGCGCGGTCGCCGCGATCCACGCCGCGCTCTCCTCCCCCGCGTACCATGTCCCGCAGGCGCAGGAGCTGGCCGCGCGCCTCCACCCGGCGGTGGACCTGGGGCGACGGAGGACGAGGTAGTGCTGACCGACATCGATCACGTGGGGATCGCCGTCCAGGACCTCGATGAGGCGGTGGAGCGGTACCGCGCCGCCTTCGGCGTGGAGCCCACGCACCGCGAGACCGTCGAGGACCAGGGGGTGGACGAGGTGATGTTCAAGGTGGGTACCTCGTACATCCAGCTGCTCGGGTCCCGCGGCCCGGACACCCCGGTCGGGAGGTACCTCGCGACGCGCGGCGAGGGGATCCACCACATCGCCTACCGCGTGAACGACGTGGAAGAGGTCCTCGCCCACCTCATGGAGCAGGGGCATCGGCTCGTGGACGAGCGCGGACGCCCGGGATCACGCGGCACGATGGTGGCCTTCGTCCACCCGAAGGCCCTCCACGGCACGCTAATCGAGCTGGTGCAGGAGGCCTAGGGGCCGGCCCCTCCGGCGAGAGGCGCGCACGCGGGCTCCTCGTCGAAGGCTTGGTCGAGCTCTTCCCCCCCGATCCCGCGCTGGTCGACCTCCTGGAACGTGGCCTGGACCTGCTGCCCGCCCTGCTGGACGCGCAGCCCGATGTCCTGGAGGGCCATCGCGAAGCGGCGAGGGCGCGACGCGTCGAGCGCCGCGATGTCCTCCCGGGCCTGCTCGAAGATCGTGCGGACCTCCCCGATCCCGCGGACCACCAGGCGGGAGGCCTCCCCGCCGTCCTCCACCGCTGGGGCGCCCGCCCCTTCGAGCGAGGTCACGGCTTGATCGGTGTCCTCGATCACGCCGTCGATGTACGAGACCATGAGGTCCTTCAGGGCCTGGAAGTCGCCCTGGGGGAGCCCCTGGAGATCCGTCTGGAGGGTGCCTGTCCTGCTCTGCACCCTGTCGTTCCAGTCCGTGAGCGTCGTGCAGACGTCGCGGACCCAGACGTCGGTGGCGACGTCGCCTTCGCCCTCCGCCTCGCCGCCGCAGGCCGCGGCGACGAGGGCGAACGTCAGGACGAGGGCCCGCCTCACGCGGGCACGTCCGTGAGCCCCTCGCTCGGGGCGGAGACGAGCGCGGCCATGTTGCCGTCGGGGTGGGCGTTCTCGGACATCAGCTGATGGGCGGTCCCGATGTCGTCGAACGAGAAGGTCCGCGAGAGCGCCGGGTCCACCGTGCCGTCGATCACCATCTGGTTGAAGGCGCGCGACTGCTCGTCGTTGGCGAAGTGGGAGCCCTGGAACCGCTTCTGCCGGGTCCACAGGTAGCGGAGATCCACCACGGCGTTGTAGCCGGTCGTCCCGGCGCAGATCACGACCATGCCACCGGTGTCGGCCACGAAGATCGAGGTGGGGATGGTGGACTCACCGGGGTGTTCGAACACGATCTTCGGACTTCGCCTCTCCCCCAGGGCATCCCACATCGCCTTACCGAACGCCCGAGCACCCTCGGCCCATTTCCCATAGGCCTCACCGTCGGTCCAGTGGGGCGGCATCCCCCAGTGGTCGAAGTCCTTCCGGTTGATGACGCCGACGGCCCCGAGCTTGCGGCAGAACTCGAACTTGTCCTCGCTGGAGACGACGCCGATCGGCTTGCCCCCGGCCTGCGCCACGAGCTGGATCGCCATGGAGCCGAGTCCGCCGGCCGCGCCCCAGATCAGGACCACGTCGCCCTCCTCGACGGTGTGCGGGGGCCAGCCGAAGAGCATGCGGTAGGCGGTGGCCCCGACCAGGGTGGGGGCGGCGGCGGCCTCCCAGGTGAGCTGGGGCGCCTTCGGCAGCAGCTGGTGCGCCTGGATCTTGGTGAACTGGGCGAAGGAACCCCAGTTCGACTCGTAGCCCCAGATCCGGAAGGAGGGATGGAGCATCGGGTCGGGGAGGTCGTCGGCCTCGCGGTCCCACTGGCCGCAGTGGACGACGACGTGGTCGCCCACGGAGACGTTCGTGACGTTCTCTCCGACGGCGTAGACGATGCCCGAGGCGTCGGAGCCACCGATGTGGAAGTCGTCGGGCTCGCCGAGCTTGCCGTGCACCTTCGTGACGTCGATGGGGATCCCCTGGGCGGCCCAGACGTTGTTGTAGTTGATGCCGGCCGCCATCACGAGGACGAGGGCGTCGTCGGGCCCGACTTCGGGCACGGGGATCTCCTCTATCTGGAAGGCGTCCTGAGGCTCGCCGTACCGCTCGGGCCTGATCACCTGCGCGTACATCCGCTTCGGGGCCTCGCCCAGCGGGGGGATCTCACCGATCTCGTAGATGTCCTTGGTCACGCTCGCTCCTTCCGAGGAGGGAAACGTGCTTGGGATGTTACCCGGGCGTAGGTTGCTTCATCCACCCGAGCTCGGTGACTGGTACGGTTGAGACCGAGGGAGGATCTCGGCTCAGGCCTCGACGCGAGCCTCGCCAGATTCGAGGCAAGGATGGATGCGAGGCTTGCCGCCTTCGAGGCCCGCATGATCGACGCGCTGGACGCTCATACCTGCACGATCGTTCGCGCGATCTGGGTCGGCAACTCCACGCTAGCGCTTGCGGTTGCCATGATTGCGTTCGTCGCCGGCCGGGCCACCTCGGCGTCGCTCGACCGCCATGAGCGTTCTCACTCGGGCAGACCTTGTCAGTACTCGGTGCTAGGCTCGCCTCTCCTCCCCCCGGGTTGTCGGCTGCGGGAAGGAGGACAACAATGGCGGTGGATGAGCGAGCGCGTCTGCATCGGAGACTCGAGGAGGTCCTCGGCGCCCAGGAGGCGAAGACGCTCATGAGCGAGCTCGGGTCCCACGCAGTCACGCGCGAGGAACTGCGTGAAGAGCTCCTGGAGGGTCTCCGCGGGCTCGAGGAGCGAACGGATACGAAGCTGCAGCTTCTCGAGGCGAGGATGGACACCAAACTGGCCAACCTCGAGACGCGTATCACCAGGACGTTCGTCCGGACGTTCTATGTGTCGAACGCCGCAATGGTCCTCGCCGTCGCCACGCTCGCCTTCGGCGCCGCCCGCCTCGCCTGACAGCGGACTCTCCAAGGTTCCTAGGTGTCCAGAGATACCTCGTCCCAAGCTGATACGCCACATCTTCCTTTGGAGCAGGAGCCGAGACGTACCGACGCTCACGCGCTGACACAGCCTCAAGGAGGTGCTCGGCCAGCAGCCAACTCTCCGCGGCCTCGCGCGGGAACCCATACGAGACAGCAGTGATCACATGAAGCACCAACGTGCGATCCAGGACCTCATCCGCCTCGCGAGCCCTGAGATCGTGTTCGATGAGCGGGAGCTCGCAGCACGTCATATCCGAGCCTCGACGCTACCTTGAGAGATCTCTCCCGAATGAGAGCTGTGTCCATCAGACAGCCTGAGACGCTAGCCTATGCAGAACGTCAGCCATCGGCGCGGAACATCGACTCGGGGCAGGTTTCGGCCCGGGGGCACCAGCGGCACCAGGGGCCCGGGCGGAGCCGCGGCTCCTCGTGGCCCGCGATGATCGCCCCCGCGCGGATCGCGCCGTCGCCGATCCGGCGCACCGCGGCCTCGAGCAGATCCGCGGAGACGTCATGCGCGCGCCACGTCCCGTCGTCGAGGAACACCGTGGCCACGCGGAACGGCGGCACGCCCAGCCGCAGCGTCGCCAGCAGCGCGTAGAACCGCAGGTCGTCGTCGTGCTCAGGCCGGTCGCCGCCCGTCTTCAGCTCGATCACCAGGCGCCGCGCGCGCATCGGCTCCTCGCGATCGTCGCTCCCCAGCAGCAGATCGGGCCGGGCCGACAGCACCACCCGGTCCCCCGCGAACGTCGCCTTGAGCGAGGGCTCCACCGCAGGCGACCACGCCTTCTGGAGCGGGGGAAACGTGGCCCGGAAGAGGAGCACCCGCTCCACCGCCTCGGACTCGAGCGCGGCAAGGTCGGCGTCCGACAGCCCTACGCAGTACTCGTCGAAGGCCCCATCGTCGCGCCGGAGCTGGGCCAGCGCCGCCTCCACGAGCTCGGCGTCGGAGCGGTCGGGCAGGTTCACCGACACCGCGATCGCCCGGTGGACGAGTGCCCCCCTAGCCAGCTGCCAGCCCAGCTCGAACTCCCCCTCCCCCAGGTGATTAGCCAAAAACAGTCCCTCGCACCTACTGTGCAGGTCCGAGAGCTTCGACTTGCTCAGCCAGACGCCCTCGCCGTCCCGCAGGTTGTCGGTGAGCGGCCGGAGGCGATGCTCGAGATCGGCCCGCAGCCCCTCGACGAGCTCGCGCGGGAACACGGGGAGCGGCTGCATCCGCATGAGCTCGTCGAGCGTGCGCTGCTGGACCGGCGTCAGCTCCATGCGCTCAGGGTACGGTCCGCCACCGACATAGGATGCCCCAGGAACGAGACCGAAAGGAGCACCATGCGCGCCTACCAGAGCGAGGACCTCACTTTGCTGCGCCTCCCGCCGGGCACCGACATCTACGAGGGGGTGACGGGCGCCGCCAAGGAGCTGGGGATCCGGGCGGCCGCGGTGGCGGTCATCGGGGCGCTCCGCAGCCTCGAGTACGGCTACTACGACCAGGTGATCCACGAGTACACCCACCTCACGCACGAGGGCGAGCTGGAGATCGCCTCCGCCAACGGCAACGTCTCGATCCGCGACGGCGAGCCGTTCCTCCACATGCACATCGTGGCCGGGAAGCCCGACGGAACCACCATCGGCGGCCATCTGTTCGGGGGCGAGCTGTTCGTGGCCGAGGTCGCGCTCCACCTCTTTCGCGGGGAGGCGCCGGTCCGGGAGCTCGACGAGGAGATCGGCCTCCCGATGTGGCCCACCCGGTAGACTCCCGGCCATGGCGAAGCGAACGGAACCGGCAGCGGAGATCGAGGCCAAGAAGCTGAAGGAGCTGCGTCGCCTCAACAAGAAGGCTGAGGTGGCCGGGGGCGAGGAGGCGATCGAGCGTCAGCACGCCCGCGGCAAGCTCACCGCGCGGGAGCGGATCGATCTCCTCCTCGATCCGGGCTCCTTCGTGGAGACCGACAAGCTCGTCAAGCACCGGGCCACCGACCTGGGGATGGCGCGCAACCGCCCCTACACCGATGGCGTCGTGACCGGTTGGGGCACGATCGACGGCCGAAAGGTCTTCGTTTACTCGCAGGACTTCACGGTCTTCGGGGGCTCGCTGGGCGAGGTTCACGCCGAGAAGATCTGCAAGGTGATGGACCTCGCGGCGTCCGTGGGCGCGCCGGTGATCGGGCTCAACGACTCGGGCGGGGCCCGGATCCAGGAAGGAGCGTCCTCGCTCGCGGGGTTCGGGACGATCTTCGACCGCAACGTGCGCTTCAGCGGCATCATCCCCCAGATCAGCGCGATCATGGGGCCGTGCGCGGGCGGCGCCGTCTACTCGCCCGCCGTCACCGACTTCACCTACATGGTGAAGGAGACCTCGCACATGTTCATCACGGGCCCCGATGTCATCAAGACCGTCACGGGCGAGGACGTCACGTTCGAGGATCTGGGCGGCGCGATGACCCACGCCAGCCGCTCGGGCCTGTCCAGCTTCGTGGCCGAGGACGAGGAGGACTGCCTCCAGCAGATCCGCTACCTGCTCTCGTTCCTGCCCTCGAACAACATGGAGGACCCGCCCGCCTACGCCCCCACCGACGACCCGGAGCGACGGGTGGAGGACCTGAACGCGATCGTCCCGGATTCGGCCAAGGAGCCCTACGACATGAAGGACGTCGTGCGTGGCGTCGTGGACGAGGGCGAGTTCTACGAGGTCTTCCCGCTGTGGGCGATGAACGTCGTGGTGGGGTTCGCGCGGCTCGACGGACTGAGCGTCGGGATCGTGGCCAACCAGCCGAAGGTCCTGGCAGGCACGCTCGACATCGAGTCGAGCGAGAAGGCGGCGCGCTTCATCCGGTTCTGCGACGCGTTCAACATCCCGCTGGTGACCTTCGTGGACGTCCCGGGGTTCCTGCCGGGGGCGGCGCAGGAGTACGGCGGGATCATCCGGCGTGGGGCGAAGCTGCTGTACGCCTTCACCGAGGCCACCGTGCCGCGGATGACCGTGATCACGCGGAAGGCCTACGGGGGCGCGTACGTCGTGATGAACTCGAAGCACATCCGGGCGGACGTCTCGTTCGCCTGGCCCACCGCCGAGATCGCGGTGATGGGCTCGGGCGGCGCGGTGAACATCATCCACCGGCGCGAGATCAAGGAGGCCGACGAACCCGAAGCCACGCGGGCCAAGCTGATCGAGCGGTACGAGAAGAGCTTCCTCAACCCCTACCGTGCCGCGGAGCGTGGGTACGTGGACGACGTGATCGAGCCGGCAGAGACACGGATCAAGCTGATCCGGTCGCTCCGCATGCTGCACACGAAGCGCGAGCAGGTGCCCGCCCGCAAGCACGGCAACATCCCGCTCTGACCATGCCCCGCTACGAGCTGCCGCCCGATCTCTCGGCCGAGGAGGAGCGGATCGTCCTCGCGGCGATCGAGCGGATGCTCGAGCTCGAGCGCCCCACGCTCTCGCCGTGGGTCGTGGCCGGGCGGGCGGAGGGGCTTCGCATCGGAGGGCTCCACATCCGCCACCAGACCGCGGACCCGTGGACCTCGCACGCCCCCCTGCCGTTCGCCCCCGGCGGGACCCAGCGGCTCCCGGGGCGCGGCGACGCGAGATGACCCGGGCGCGGGTCGCCCTCTTCTCCCGGAAGCCCACGCCCGGCGTCTTCAGCATCGAGCAGGTCTTCGGCCTGATCGCGGATCGGCTGCCCGACCGGTTCGAGCCCATCAAGCGGGTGGCCTCCTACCGGAGCAAAGGGGTGCTGCCGCGGGCGCTGGCCGTGCTGGAGGCGCGGCGGCGGCAGGGCGACCTCAACCACGTCGTGGGCGACGTGAACTTCCTCGCCCTGCTCCTGCCACGCGATCGGACGATCGTCACCATCCACGACTGCGAGTTCATGGAGCGGGCGAGCGCCGTGAAGCGGTGGATCTACCGGTGGGTGTGGCTGGAGCTGCCGGCGCGGCGGGCGGCGCTCGTCGTGGTGCCCACGCATGGGGTGCGGGAGGACCTCCAGCGGTACACGAGCGTGGACCCGGCGAAGGTCCGGGTCATCCCGATGCCGGTGGACCCGCGGTTCAGGCCGTCGCCGATGCGGGGGGGGCCGAGCGAGCCCGTCATCCTCCAAGTGGGCACGAGGCCCAACAAGAACCTGGAGCGAGTGATCCGGGCGCTCGAGGGGATCCCGTGCCGGCTGATCGTCCTCGGGGAGCTGACCCAGGAGCAGCGGGGGCTGCTGGGACGCTGCGCGGTGCGGTTCGAGGAGCACGTGTCACTCCCCCACGACGAGGTCCCCGAGCTGTACGGGGAGAGCGACCTCGTGGTGTTCGCCTCGACGAAGGAGGGGTTTGGGCTGCCGATCGCGGAGGCGCAGGCCAGCGGTCGGCCGGTGGTGGCCGGGGATCGGCCTCCGCTGCCGGAGGTGGCCGGCGAAGGAGCCTGCCTGGTGGATCCGTACGACGTCGGGTCCATCCGCGCGGGGATCGAGCGGGTGCTCGGGGATGCTCCGTACCGGGAGCGGCTGATCGCGGAGGGCCTCCGGAATGTGGACCGGTTCGAGGCGGGGAAGATCGCCGAGGCGCACGCGGCGCTCTACGACGAGGTCCTGGCCTCGCTCCCGGCCAGGGCCGAGTAGGTCTCCCGCAGGCCCTTGGCCGTCCGGTCCCAGGTGAACTGCGCCGCGCGCTCCCCGCCCCGCCGGATCAGGGTCCTCCGGAGGTCGTTCTCCTCGAGGACGGCCCGGAGCCCGTCCGCGATGGCGTCCGGGTCGAGGGGGTCGACGTGGTGGGCGGCGCCGCCGGCGACCTCTTCGAGGGCGCCGGCGGCGCCGCCCACCACCGGCACGCCGAGCGTCATCGCCTCGAGCATCGGGAACCCGAACCCCTCGTAGACCGAGGGATAGGCCAGCACGGCGGCCCGCTCGATCAGCGTGCGCCGTGCGCCGGGCCCGACGGCCCCGGCCAGGACCACCCGGCCCCGTACGGAAGGCTCGAGGCTCGCGATGGCATCGTCCACCGCCGGACGGCCGGGGCCGTCGGGCCCGGCCACCACGAGCCGGAGGTCGCGATGCTCGCCCCCGATCCGGCCGAACGCCCGCACGAGCCTGGCCAGGTTCTTCCTCGGCTCGAGCGTGCCCAGCGCGAGCACGTACGGCTCGCCCCGCAGCCGCTCCTCCAGCGCCCCGGCAAGTGCCTCGGACGCGTCGAGCCTGGGGACCCCGAACGGCACCACCGCGATCCTCCCCTCGCGTCGCAGGCCCGGCCCGAACAGGTCCTCGACCTCCTCCGCCACCGCTTCGGTCGTGCAGTGGACCCAGGCCCCCCGGGCCACCGCACGCCGGAGCACCCGGGCGAAGCCCAGCACGACCGTCGACACGGTCTCGGGGAACAGGGCGAAGGCGCAGTCGTGGATCGTCACCAGCGTTGGCAGGCGGCTCGGCGGCGTCAGGTAGTTCGTGGCGTGCAGCACCCGCGCTCCCCGCACCCACCGATCGATCCGGGGACGGTCCGCGCGACCCCAGGCCGCGACGAGCCCCCGGGTCGGCAGCCGGGCCACGCGGGTGCCGCCCGGCAGCCCATCGGTCCGCACCCGCAGGCCGATCGCGTACGGGACGAGTTCGGCCCCGGCCTCGACCAGCGCGTCGTGCGTCTCCTGCACCGCGAGGCCGATGCCGGTCCGGAAGCCGGCCAGCGGCGTGACGTCGAACGCGACGGCCGGCGAGCGCATGGGCCGATTCCTACCACATCGCCTCAGCGGAGCAGGAAGCGGTACAGCTCCCCGAACCCGGAGAGCCGAGGCAGGTCGTTCTCGGGAACCGTCGGCCGGATCCCGGGCGGCTCCCGGCCGTCACGGAGGGCGGCGAGGATGGCCCGGCCCTCCTCCACGGTTCGGTAGAAGTGCGCCCGCGGGTATTCGCCGGCGACCGCCACCGTCCAGGGCCGCACCGGAAGCACGAGCGTCCGCCCCAGAGCGATCGCCTCCTGCACCGGCAGGCCGAACGTCTCCAGCCGCGACGGGAAGAGCACCACATCGGCCCGCGCCATCGCGGCCAGCGCCTCCGCGTGCGCCATCAGGCCGGCGAAGGTCACATCGCCACGCGCTCGCTCCCGCACCCACCGGGCGTAGCGGTTCTCGTCCCCCGACAGCGTGACCGTGAGCCGGACCCCCGGCTGGTCACACAGCGCGATCGCCTCCTCGAAGTTCTTGAACACCCTCGGGAGCGAGGCGTAGACGCACGTCAGCCCCGTGCCCGCCGGCGGCGGGACCTCCTCGATCTCGACCGTGGCCTCGCTCCGGGGGGCCACGACCACGAGCCGCTCCCGGGGCACGCGCATGTACCGCCCGATGAACTCGGTGAACCACGGCAGCTGCCCGATCACGGGGTCGTTGCGCCGGGCGTTCGTCCGGTACACCCATCCGTAAAGGAACGAGCGGACGACCTCCCAGGGGTGGAGGCGGAGGTCGCGGAAGGTCGGTCGCCAGTACGGGAGCGGATTGTGACAGTAGACGGCCTGACGCCGGGCCACGACCGGCGGGGTGACGTCGTGGAGGGAGAGCCACACGTCGGGACGCCACCGGCGCGAGAGGCTCGGGAACCGCAGGTACTCGGTGAGGACCCTCCGGAGGTACGATCGTCGCGCCCCCGGGAACGACGCGAACCGCACGTTGGGGCCCTCCTCCCAGGAGCTGGCATCGTGGACGAGGAACAGGAAGTTCGCATCGCTCGAGGCGCGGGCCGCGGCCACAGCCTGGCGGAGGATCGTCAGGGGGCCGCCCGAGACGAGCGCCACGGCCGAGACCACGACGAGCGGCAGGTCTCGCCGCTCGAACCCCGTCCGGACGTCTCGGCTCGGCGTCATCTCCGGGAGGCCATCCAACACGACCGCGGGGCCCTCCGCATCCCGGAAGGGTCGGCGTGAACCGCCGAGGGCGGCCGGCGGGCCCGCCCGTCAGGTGGGTGCGTGTCGCCGAGTATTCGGACATGGAGTCGGCGCGGCTCATGGCCGGCCTCCTCGAATCGGAGGGGATCGAGGTCACCCTCGACCCGCCCGACGTGACGAGCTACTGGGATCGGGGGATGGCGCGGGTCCTCGGCTACCGGATCAAGATCATGGTCCTCGAGCACCGGCAGGTCGAGGCGGCCGAGATCGTGCAGGAGGTCGAGGAGGGCCGGCACCGGTGAGCGCGAGGCTCACGCCGAACAGCGGCCCGCCGCTTTCCCGCGAGGACCTCCTGGCCCGGTTCGCGGAGGCGGGCCTCCGGCCTCGCTGGTGGGGCAACGCCGCCGGGGACGAGTACGGGTCGCACGCGCACGAGCACCACAAGGTCCTGTACTGCCTCGAGGGCTCGATCACCTTCCACACGGAGGAGGGCGACCTGGAGCTCCGGCCCGGCGACCGGCTCGACCTCGACGCCGACACCGCGCACGCTGCCACCGTCGGCCCGAACGGGGTCACGTGCGTCGAGGCCTACGTCGAGGGGTGACCCGGCCTCGTCTACACTCTCCCCCATGAAGGTCAGCCTGGTCCTCACCGTCCAGGACGCGGCCGAGACGATGGAGCGCTTCCTCGACTCGGTCCGGGCGCAGACCCTCCAGCCCGACGAGATCGTGGTCGTGGACCGCGGCTCGGCCGACGGCACCCCCGAGATCCTCCGGGCCGCCGGCGACGTCATCCTGCTCGAGGCGCCCGGGGCGAGCATCGCCAAGGGCCGCAACCTGGCCATCGAGGTGGCCACCCACGACCTGATCGCCGTCTCCGAGGCCGACTGCGTCCTCTCGCCCCACTGGCTCGAGCATCTGGCGATGGCGCTGGAGGCCGGCGCCGACGTGGCCATGGGCTACTACCGTCCGATCGCGCACACCCTGTTCGAGACGGCGGCCGGAGCGATCGCCGCGCCCGAGCCCCACGAGATCGACGAGGTCCGCTTCATGCCCTCGTCCCGGTCGATCGCCTTCCGCCGGGACATGTTCGAGCGGACCGGCGGGTACCCGGAATGGCTCGAGTCCGGGGAGGACCTCTACCTCGACCACCGGCTGCGCGATCTTTACGCCGACATGCGGTTCGTGCCCGAGGCCGTCGCGCACTGGCGGATCCGCCCCACGCTCGGCGAGACCTTCCGCCAGTACTTCCGGTACGCGGAGGGCGACGGGCGGGCGGGGATGTACCCGGAGCGGCACCTCCTCCGCTTCACCGCGTACGGCCTGCTCGCCTACGCGGCGGCGAGACGCAGGCGGCCGCTGCTGGCCGCGCTCGCGCTGGGAGGTTCCTTCTACGCGGGGAGGCGGGTCCGGCGCCTGACCGGGATGCTTCCCGGGCGGCCCGCGGCGCAGGCGGCCGCCTCGGCCCTGATCCCGCCGATGATGGCCATGATCGACGTGGCGAAGATGGCCGGCTACGTCTCCGGCCTCCTGGAGAAGGCGAGGAGCTGAGGTGGACCTGTCGGAGTTCCGGGCCCAGTTCCCGGCGCTCACCGACCACACCTGGCTCAACACTGCCACCGCTCCGCCGGCGGCCCGGCCGGTGGCCGAGGAGCTCCGCCGGGTCCAGCGCGAGTGGGAGACGGGCGAGTTCGCCTGGACGGACTGGGAGTCCGAGGCCTACGCGACGCGTCCGCTCTTCGCCCGGCTCATCGGGGCCGATCCCGACGAGGTGGCGCTGGCCTCCTCCGTGTCCTACGCCGCGGCCACCGTGGCCGCCTCCCTCTCGCCTCGCAGGATCGTGGTCGGAGCGAGGGAGTTCCGCAGCAACTACTTCCCGTGGGTGGCGCTGGCCGACCGCGGGTTCGAGATCGTCGAGGTCCCCGTGAACGCCGAGGGCGTCGTCACGACCGACGCGCTCCTCGAAGGCGTGACCGAGGGGGCCCTGGTCGCGGTCAGCGAGGTCCAGTCCTCGAACGGGTACAGGATCGACCTCCCCCGCCTCACCCGGGAGACCCAGGCGCAGGGAGGCCGCGTCTTCGTCGATCTCTGCCAGTCGCTGGGCTGCCTCCGGGTCGACGCGGGAGCGCTCGGGGTGGACTACGCGGCGGTCCACGGCTACAAGTGGATGCTGGGCCCGCGAGGGGCGGGGTGGCTGTACGTGCGACGTGACCACGTGGACGAGTGCCGGCCCATCACGCCGGGCTGGAAGTCGCCCGAGGATCCCTACGCCGAGTACTACGGCGGGCCGCTCGAGTACGCAAAGACCGCCCGGAAGCTCGACGTCTCGCTGGCGTGGTTCTCGTGGCCCGGGGCCCGCGCGGCGCTCGAGCTCCTCCTGTCGCTGGACGCCGAGGCCGTGGAGCAGCGGGCCCTGGAGCTCGCGCAAGCCTTCCGCGAGGGGGCCGCCGAGCGCGGATACGACGTGTGCGTCGAGGAGACCCCCTCCCAGATCGTGGGGATGGAGGTGCCCGACGTGGAGGCCCTCCAGCATCGCCTGCGCGAGCAGCGAGTGGTCGCGGCGGTACGCGGCGGCTTCCTCCGCATCGGCTTCCACGGCTTCAACGACGAGGGCGACGTCGAGCGAGGCCTGGCCGCCCTCGACCGAGCCTGATGCCCTGGATCGAGCAGATCCCGATCGAGGACGCGGACGGCCTGCTCAAGAGGCAGTTCGAGGCCGCGCTCGCCCGCGCGGGCCGCGTATGGCACATCGTCCATGTGATGAGCCTCAACCCGGAAGCGATGCGCGACAGCATCCGCTTCTACGCCACGATCATGATGGGCGAGTCGCCGCTCACGCGGGTCCAGCGGGAGCTGCTGGCCACCGTGGTCTCGGCGGAGGCGCAGTGCTTCTACTGAACCCAGGCGCACGCGCACGACCTCCGTGACGAGGTCGCCAAGGAGGGGTGGGATGAGGCGGAGGCCGACACCTTCGTGCACGCGATAGCGCGGGATTGGCGGACGGCCCCCCTGAGCCCGGCGGACCGGGCGCTGTGCGAGCTGGCGGAGAAGCTGACCCACCGCCAGCACGAGATGACTCCCGAGGACCTCGAGGCCCTGCGAGGCCACGGCTTCGACGATCACGCCATCCACGACGCCGTGCAGGTGGTCGGCTACTTCAACTACATCACGCGGGTGGCCGACGCCCTCGGAGTCGAGCCCGAAGACTTCATCCCCCGCTGGGGCGGGCTCCGCCCGTAGAGCGCCTGGAGGTCACGATCATCCGGCGGTGATCGAGCGTGAGCGCTTCGCCGTCCTCACCGTACCCGCCTACGCCCGTGAAACCCTCCGCCTCCAGCCACCCACCGACCTCCGTGAACGTGAACAACCTCGTGAAGAAGCGGAAGCGTCGAACCCTCCCATCTCGGATCACGAGGCGATCGTCATGCAGACGTCCCGTCAGCGGATCGAAGCGGTGGCCATCGACCATGATGTCGTCCCCGCGTCGCACCACCGTCTCCTCCAGCATGTTTGCGATCAGCCAGTCCCGATGGTTGAGATCGACGAGGAATCGGCCACCGGGCTTCAACGCTCCGTGGGCCTGCCGCAGGACGTCTCTGTTCCCCTCGTCGTCGAAGTAGCCGAACGAGGTGAACCAGCTGACGACGCGGTCGAACGTTCCGGTCCAGGGGATGGCCCGCATGTCGCCCTCGACGTACTTCACGGTAACCCCCATCTGCGTGGCCTCGCCCCGGGCCAGGTCGAGGAACACGCGAGTCTGGTCGAGACCGGTGACGCGAGCACCGCGCACCGCGAGGCGGTTGGCGATCCGGCCGTGGCCGCAGGCGAGGTCGAGAACCTCCATCCCTGGCTGGATGTCGAGCAGCCGCCAGATCAGATCGGCCTGCTCCTCCGAGAGCTCTGGCGTGAGGTGCGCGTAGAAGTAGAGGTAGTCCTCGTCGAACGTCTCGTCGACATCGAAGCGATCCTCCTCTCCCGCCATGCCGGGAGGGTACTCCTCAGAGGCCGAGGAGGCGCACCGCGTTGCGGTGGAGGATGTTCGCCTTCTGGTCCTCGTCGTAGCCGAGGTCCTCGAACTCCGAGAACCAGCGGTCGAGCGGGATGAAGGGGTAGTCGCTGCCGAAGAGGGTCCGCTCGTTGAGGCGGCGTCGGGCCTCACGCCGAACCTCCGCCGGCAGGTAGCCGGGCGCCCACCCCGACAGCTCGATCCACACGTTCGACTTGTGGAGCGCGTAGGCGAGGCACTCCGGGTACCAGGGCCAGCCGAAGTGCGCGGCGATCCAGGTCACCTCGGGGAAGTCGGCCCCCACCGAGTCGAGGAACCCCGGGTGCGAGTAGCGGATCTTCGTGCCCCCGGCCCCGGGGGTCCCCGCCCCGATGCCGCAGGTCCCCGTGTGCATCAGCGCCACGAGGCCCCGCTCCTGCATCCGCTCGTAGATCGGGTAGAAGCGCTCGTCGCCGGGGCCGAACCGCTGCATCGTGGGGTGGAACTTCAGCCCTTTCAGCCCGAGGTCGGCCACGCGGTCCACCTCGGCCACGGCGTCCTCACGGTGGGGATCCACCGAGCCGAACCCCATCAAGACGCCCGGGTACCGCTCGCTCAGCGAGGCCATGAAGTCGTTGCCCAGCCATCCGCGCCCGGTGACCGACTCGTCGTCCCAGTCGAGGACCACCCCGAGGACGTCGAGCGCCGCGTACTCCTCGGCCACCTCGTCCAGGGTCTTTCGAGGCGGAGACTTCCGGAAGTAGCGCTCGGTGGCTTCGAGGTGCGGTCCGATCGCCTGCTCGAGCCACTCGTCGGTCGGCAGGTGGACGTGGAGGTCGATGGCCTTGGGCACGGGCTCAGTCGTAGTCGTAGAAGCCCTTGCCGGTCTTCCGGCCGTGCCACCCCGCGTCCACCATGCGGCGGAGCAGCGGTGGGGCCGAGTAGTCCGGGTCGCGGAACTCCTCGAACAGCACCTCCGAGACGTAGACAGCCGTGTCCAGCCCGATGAAGTCGAGAAGGGTGAGCGGGCCCATGGGGTGCCCGAGCCCGAGCTGGATCGCCGTGTCGATGTCCTCGCGGCTGGCGAACCCCTCCTCCAGCATCCGCACGGCGTTGTTGAGGTACGGGATCAGCAGCATGTTGACGATGAACCCGGCCCGATCCTTGGAGAGGACGGTCGTCTTCCCCAGCCGCTCACCCATCCCCTTGGCGAACCCGAGAGTCTCGTCGGACGTCGTCAGCGCCCGGACGATCTCGAGCAGCTTCATGATCGGCGGCGGGTTGAAGAAGTGCATCCCCACGACGCGGTCGGGGCGCTTCGTGGCCGCGGCCAGCTTCACGATGGGGAGGGAGGAGGTGTTCGTGGCCAGGATCACCTCGTCGCGGGTGATCTCGTCGAGCCTGCGGAAGACGAGGAGCTTCTCGTCCAGGTTCTCGGTGACGGCCTCGATCACGAGATCGGCGTCGGCCGCCTCGTCGAGATCGGTGGTCGAGGTGATGCGCCCCAGGATCTGGTCGCGGGCGCCTTCCTCGAGCTTGCCCCGGTCCACCGCGGTGCCCAGCGACTTCTCGAAGCGCTGACGGCCCCGGTCCATCGCCTGGTCGTCGACCTCCACCGTCACGACCTCGCAGTCGGCCTTGGCGCAGACCTCGACGATGCCCGACCCC